>CAZZVG010000047.1:0-13240 GCA_964657295.1 Iningainema sp.
CTTGGTAGAGGGTTCCCGAGTGAGTTCGCCCATACATCATTTCTTTTGATGTCTAAATCTTATTGTGCAATATTTCGCCAAAATTTTGATGAGATCGGAGATATATTTTGAGATAATTTCAAATCCTATTTTTGCAATATATAGATCAGCTTATTCTCTATATTTGCAGATATAGCTATCCGACTCTCAAATCATCCGTTCGGCGTAGACGTTATGTTCGGTGGTAGATTACCTATTGAATGAACGTAACGACAAGGGCTAATCGGTAGAAATTGTCTGCTTTATCTTGACGCTACGAACCCCGGCGTCTCTACATGGGTTGGCGTAGATAAATTAATGGTGCCTACTCCTGTCCGTCGAATCACCTGTAATTACTGAACCCCACCCCACTCAAGCTGCACAGCGAGGAGGGGTAAGGTAGCGGGCGATCGCAGATCTGCGTTTACAGCAGGGAATTACCCTACCCGCTTATATACAAAACTACACTCAACTACACCGATCCTTTGATAACAGTAGATAAACCTCCTTATCGTTGGTTTCGTTCTAATTGGTGTCATTTTGATCCGCCGGATCGCCATTAGGATCTTCACTTGCTGGGCTAATGTTGCCATGCTGTGCGTTGGCATCAGCGGGATCGCCATAGGGATCTTGGCTTGCGGGACTGACAAGGCGATCGCCATTAGCATCTTGCTCTTCGTTCGACCCACTGTTATCACGCACATCAGCACCCTGTAGCAATCCAGATGCTGTTTTCACAACCCAATTACCAAAATCCTGTCCGGCTTCGGAGTTACCTAACTCTAGTTGGGCGTACTCTAAGCCGCGACTAATGACAGGTAGATTACTGGTCGGTTGTTTAGCTTGAATACCACTATAAGCGGCTGTTGTGGTCAGGACTAAAATCAAGACAAAAGCCGTTAAAATTTGGCGAAACTGTTGAATTCTATTCACATTTATTGCCTAAAAAATTAATACCAGTTTGAAAAAAGAATGTGACAGATACCCATGTAAAGGCTTCCCTTTGAAGTTCGCCCTGACGATGGATTCATGTGTTGCCAACACTTTTGAAATTGGTATAAGTTACATGAACACAATAACAGACTTTAGGTTTGAGTGATTGCTTGAATAAGCTCAGGTGGTTCTATGCAGCACGAACTTACTCAATTGGCTCAAACGATGACGATGAACGAACCTGAGCCAGACTTCGCCCTTGAATGTGGCTTAAATACGATTAATTACGAATGACGAATAACTCCGTCATCATCTGTTAAGATTTTGAGCAGTTTTCTGGCAACGACAGCAGTGATAACTGCACCACCAACCAACTTGATCGCATCGGTGGTTTTGATGGACTGTAAGTAGCGGCTGAAGACCTCATCTGTGAGCCATTTAGTCGTGGCTTTTAAATTATGAATCGGCGTTGGTAAAAGTTGTAGATAAGTACTTTGACGAATAAGATGACCGATTTCACCTGTAATTTGAAAGCGATCGCCCAGATTAGCCGCACTCTCCTCCAATCCTAGTTTTAAAAGTGTTCCACGTAAGTTGACCTGATTCGGCATAAGGTCATCTCCTAAAGTCATCGCTTTCAGATTACGAGCAATAGTTGCTCCCTGCTGATAAGCAACTTGGGCCGTCGGGGGTAAAGGTTGAGAATTAACGTGTTGTTGTTCTGGAAGTTCTGGCTGCTGATACTGATGAACTTGAGCCGTGGATGTTGACATATCAACTGTACAGTCGCCGCCTGCAAAAACTTCTGGAAAATTAGGCAGTTGTAACGTAGAGATAACTTTTAACCGACCGCGCTGATCTCGGTGTTCCTCTGGAATAGGCAGCGCGTTGATGACTGGATTTGTGTTCGTTCCAGTCGTCCAGACAACAGTACTCGCTTCTAGTATTTCGGATTGCTCGTGGCGCTTGTATTCTAAGATATCCGCACGGATAGCAGTGACTCGTGCTCCTAAATATAATTCTACAGCAATCGTGCGCTGTTGCAAAGCTTTTCGAGCTGTATTACGCAGACGCTGATTCACATCCCCTTCAAGGATCTCCTGCCCCTGATGAAGCAGCACGACCCGAATCTCTTGAGCGTTGCCACCCATTGCTTCATACCAATTCGGCAGCAGATCCGCCAAAGTGCCTGACATTTCTACCCCTGCCGGACCGGCACCAATGACTGCTACGGTTAACAGTTTACGGCGCTCTTTAGGGTTTTTTATTTGCGTCGCTTGCTGTAGGCAATCACGTAATTGGCGAGCAACGGCGATGGCATCTTCTCCGGTTCGGAAAGGGAAGGCATACTCTTGAGCACCTTCAACCCCGAAGTAGCCTGTCACACTGCCCAGGCTTAAAACTAAATTACTGTAGTCATAGCAAGTCCCCGAAGCTAATTTGATCTGTCTGTTAACTAAGTCAATTGATGAGACTGCATCTTGCACAAAGATCACACCACTACCCTTAAGCAGTTCCTTAAAACGCGGACGGACTTGCTGAGCATCCATCTCACCGCTAAAGTATTCATAAAGCAAAGGTTTAAAGCAGAAACGCTCCTCTTTGTCAATCAGGATAACTGAGCGAGGATAGTGTTGCTGGCTGAGGTGCAAAGCCGTAAAAAGCCCAGTGAAGCCGCCGCCTAAGATTAGAGTTTGGTAAACGTGATTGCTCATAAAACTGCTCCTTAGCCAAAAATATCTGTGCTGAGCGATCAGAATCAGCAGTCTAGGACGAGATCAGAACTTACGCATTGACAGAAATGTGAAAAATTAACCTAGGCTGATCAATCGCACTGCTATAATCTCGTGGTTTCATAAGTTTTGCTTAAGTCTGTTCATTAGCCTGCTAAATATACCATTTACGCTGGATACTATATCAGATTTAAGCATTATTGAGAGCAAAAAATACTAGAGTAAATGTACTATGATGAGTGGAGATACTTGATGCGTTGTCCTATTCAACGAGCAAATTGATCAGAAAATAGCTAGCAGTTGGAAAACTTTTGCTTTTATAGATAATACTGTCTTCCCAAGTAGTACATTTGTGCTAAATAGGCTGAGATGAGACTTAATTCTAACCCTTACTACGAAACAAAATTTGGTGCTGCTTATTTGGGAAACAGCCTAGAATTAATGGCAGATATTCCCGACGAAAGTATTGACCTAATTTGTACCTCTCCACCATTTGCACTGGTTCGTAAAAAAGAATACGGAAATGTTGATGCAGATGAATATGTTGAATGGTTTCAAGATTATGCGGCACAGTTTTACCGTATTCTTAAACCAACTGGCTCACTGGTAATTGATATTGGTGGCAGCTGGATTAAGGGGATGCCAGTTCGTTCTCTTTATCATTTTGAACTAGTTATTGCTTTGTGCAAAGCAAAAGAAAAAGGCGGACTTGGGTTTTATCTGGCACAAGAATTGTATTGGTATAATCCAGCAAAACTACCCACGCCTGCTGAATGGGTAACAGTTCGCAGGGAAAGAGTTAAAGATTCGGTCAATACAATTTGGTGGCTGTCAAAAGAACCGCATCCTAAAGCTAATAATATCAGGGTTTTAAAGCCTTATAGTGATGCAATGAAAAATCTTCTTAAGAATGGGTATAAACCCAAAATCAGGCCTTCTGGTCATGAAATCTCTGATAAATTTGCAAACGACAGAGGAGGGGCTATCCCCCCAAATATTATTGATGGACGTTGCAGTACAGATAAAGGAGAAATAGGAGAACCGATTCCCATACAAGAAAATTTCTCTGAAGATTTAGTTCAACCAGTCAATATGATTTCCGCCTCAAATACTGCTTCTAACGATTATTATCAAAGACGTTGCAAAGAAGAAGGTTTTAAGCCTCACCCAGCAAGATTTCCTCAAGCCTTACCAGAGTTTGTTATCAACCTTTGTACAGAACCAGGTGATACTATTTTAGAACCTTTCGCCGGTTCTAACATGACAGGTCGCGTTGCAGAAACCTTACAAAGACGCTGGTTAGCTTTTGAGATTGATGAACAATATATCATAAGCTCAAAACTGAGATTTGAAGAAAATGCTCCTTTGGTTGTTGAACCTCCAGCAGATTTACCACCAGTCACCTCAGAAAATACTAATAATAAAAAATAGGGAGTACAGTTTAGTGGGACTTAGACAAAAAATAGCCTGAAAAGAACCTCAAATGTATATACAGAGAGACGTTGACATCGTTTTACCTGTTTTGTTGATATATCTGGGTTTCAGGCATTTTTAGACGTTTGGTGTATTTCCCTTATCCTGTAAAGTTTTGAGACTTATTTCTTCATCAAAAATGTTTCAGTCCCGAACTATAAACTTTCCGCATGAGTGTTCAACCTAACTTGATATTGGGAGTCCTCAAACGGACATGATATCATCTGTCACCGCTCGCCTTTGCTGTTCGAGCGATCGCTCCCGATACCATACAGATGTACAGTACAGTGCTATCACGCTGACATCAATTGCTGGATGCGCTGTGGCTCCTCTCCCAGCCAATCTGGATTCTGGGCAGTGCTGTCGAAAATTGATGAGGTTTTGAATGGCTCAAACTCGCCGCGTGATGCTGCTTGTACCGTTTTGGCTAACAAAGATTGCACCTGCTGCTCGTTCATTGGCTCGAATGTACGCACTGCTTCAAAGGCTTGCTCGAGAATATCCATGTTGTCAATTCCGGTGATGACAACCGATGTCGGCAGATTCAAGGCATAGTGTAAACACTCAATTGGCGTTACAGTATTTGACCGTAAAAGAATACCATTTGCCATAGTTTTCATGGCGAGAATACCGATGTTTTGCCTGACGAGTTCTGGCACAACTAGCTTCGCGAAGCTTCGGTAATGTGCATCCATTACATTGAGCGGCATTTGAACAGTATCAAACTTAAACCCACGCTCGGCTGCAACTTCAAGCATATGCAGATGAATATAGGGATCTTTGTGCCCGGTGAAGCCAATGTATCGGAGCTTACCAGCTTTACGCGCTTCAATGAAAGCGGCATTCGCCCCTTCTTCGTCGAAAACTCGATGTGGATCTTCGTACCGGATAATTTCGTGGTGCTGAACGAGATCAATGCAATCAACTTGAAGGCGTTGAAGTGATTCGTCTAGCTGTTTTGCTGCTTCCGTCTTGGAGCGCCCGTCTATTTTCGTCATTAGGAACACTTTGTCTCGGTAGCCATCGCGAAGCGCTTTCCCCATGCGAATCTCGCTGGCACCACCGTTGTAATCCCAACTGTTATCCATAAAGGTGATGCCACGATCAATCGCTGTCTGAACAATACGTATACCTAATTGTTCATCAACGTGCTTCAAGCCAATGTGCCAACCACCAAGTCCGATCGCAGAAACCCTCTCTCCTGTACTGCCAAGAACTCGGTATGACATTTCGGAATTTGACGTACTTCCTGACATTTATTCTCCTTATTGCTTAATCACATTTGACTGTCAGCCAATTCAAACACAACAAAAAGTTCCAAGTATCTTCCTGAAGACACACTATCAACGCTGATAAACTCCAACGAGCCGCGCCTGCTCAATCACATGATCGGCGATGGCATCAAGAAGTTGTTCGCGAGTCAAGCCTGGTTTGAGGTGGAGTTCTGTATCCAAAGCATACAACCAGAAATAGTAGTGGTGGAGACTGTGGCCGGATGGTGGCATCGGTCCAATATACCCCGGTTTTCCAGTACTGTTTATGCCTTCTGTGAACTTGCTGCCACCTGATAGAGGAAGTTGACTGACGGCTGGCGGAATGCCGTAGATTACCCAGTGTGTGAACCCGCGAGGAATTGGTGCGTCTGGATCATCGCAGATTAATGCTAGTTCTTGGGTTCCCGGTGGCAGTCCGCTCCACTCTAATGGAGGTGAGATATCTTCGCCCTCACCAGTGTGCTGTTTGGGGATACGATCAAGGGGGGAGAATGCAGGGCTGACAATTCGGAGATCCTTAATGTTCAGATCCATGAGAAATTTCCTTCCAATGTAACAGATTAAATCCGCACTAACAGCAGAGCGTATTGGTATCCATATTATCGTGATTTCATCTGTTGTTCAGAACATCATCCTATTAAAGGGGTGAATTTACTCGGGAAGCCTATACCAAAGGTTTTAACGAACGCATAATTAATTTTCACGAACATCTATTGATTGAGTCTGTCGATTGAATGATGAATTTATCCTCAAAGCTTCGATGATGTGAGGAGAGGTTACGAACAAAATATCTTTATAAACTTCCTTCAAGTCAGACACATCATGAAACGTATTGCGTATTTAGGCCTTGGTATCATGGGCAGTGGCATGGCAACCAACTTGCTCAAAGCGGGGAATCAGGTGACGGTTTGGAATCGCAGCCCAGAATCCTGTAAGCCTCTGGTTGAAAAAGGTGCAACACAAGCTCAAACACCTGCACAAGCCGTTGAAAATGCTGATATGATTATGTATTGCCTTGCAAATGACAACGTGGTAGAAGAAGTTGTCTTTGGGGCTGAAGGCATTTTAGCGAACGTGCGCTCGGGACAAATCGCGATCGACATGACTACGGTTCATCCCGATACCTCCCGCCGAGAAGCCGCAGCTTATGCCAAAAAGCACGTTGAATTTCTCGATGCGCCTGTTTTTGGCAGTAAAAACGAATCCGCCGCCGGAGGATTATGGATTGTCGTCGGTGGCAAGCGGGATGTATTTGAGCAAGTCAAACCGATTTTAGAGCCGTTAAGCGAAACGATACATTACCTGGGTGACACTGGCAAAGGGGCATCGATGAAACTGATCGGCAACTCAATCGTGGCAACCCAGATCGAAGCGTTAGGGGAAGCGATGATTCTGGCAACCAAAGCCGGACTGAATCCGAAAGACGTTCTCGATGTACTGCATGTGGTAGATTTTCGCTCTCCGATTTTTGATGGCATCGGTAAGACGTTGGTGGAGCGCGACTTTACACCAAGTTTCGCATTAAAACACATGCTGAAAGATGCCAATTTGATTGCTAGATTTGCTCAAGATTTGAATTCTCCCATGCCAGCTGCCGCTCTTGTACGCGAAACCATCAAAGCAGCAGTCAATCAAGGATGGGGAGAGGAAAATGCCTCTGCCCTAATCAAAGCGCTGGAATTAGACGCGGGAATAACGGTTGAACCTCAATTCAAATGATTGTGACCAAGATTAAGATCAAAAACTGTAGCTCTCATCACAAAATCTGTCTTAGGGCAAAGGCTGAAACCGAAAGGCTTATTATAAGATAAAAGGGTTTGCTCATAGCATATTATGCAATCTATACAAGCATAAATCGCAATTAAACTTTAGATTAAATCGAGAAATGTCGAATCTGGAGCGCGTTAATCGACGTTCAAACAACTGAGATTTGATGCCAAATCAATGAGTGTAAGCATCAACCGCTTGCAAAACATAATAGTAGTTGAAAATGTACGTGGAGGGATGATGAAAACTCGACAATTAGGCAAAAGTGGACTCAGTGTTTCTGCGATGGGCTTAGGCTGCATGGGTATGTCAGATTTTTATGGCACTCGTGATGACAACGAAGCGATCGCAACCATTCATCAAGCCCTGGATTTAGGAATAAATTTCCTGGACACTGCTGATATGTACGGACCTTACACAAATGAAGAATTAGTGGGACGTGCTATAGGCGATCGTCGATCGCAAGTTATTCTTGCTACCAAATTCGGTATTGTTCGCACCTCTGATCCAAATGTTCGCAGTATCAACGGTAAACCAGAATATGTCCGTTCTGCCTGCGAAGCCAGCCTTAAGCGTTTGCGTGTGGAAACAATAGACTTATACTATCAGCACCGTGTTGATCCCAATACCCCCATTGAAGAAACTGTTGAAGCGATGGCGCAACTCGTAAAGTCTGGTAAAGTGCGACACATCGGACTTTCAGAAGCCGGGCCACAAACTTTACGCCGCGCTCACGCTGTACATCCCATCACCGCACTGCAAAGCGAGTATTCTTTGTGGAGTCGCGATCCTGAAGATGAAATTCTTGCTGTCTGCCGAGAACTCGGGATTGGTTTTGTTGCTTACAGCCCATTAGGCCGAGGATTTTTAACCGGACAAATTAAGCAGTTTGAGGATTTAGCACCGGATGACTATCGCCGTCAGTCACCGCGCTTTCAAGGCGAAAACTTTCAGAAAAATTTGGAACTTGTACGGCAGATTGGGGAAATTTCTGAAAGAAAGGGGTGTAAACCATCACAACTTGCGATCGCTTGGGTACTGGCTCAAGGCGAGGACATTGTTCCGATTCCCGGTACTAAGCGACGAGAGTACCTACAAGACAATGCCGCAGCAGTGGACATCGTTTTAACGTCGTCAGACCTCCAGCAAATTAACAAAATACTACCTCAAGGCGTTGCTGCTGGCTCACGTTACCCAGAGGCGATGATGAATTTAGTTAGACGGTAAAGCAGGAAACAATCCTAGCTTGTCGGGGGCAATCACGTGGTGACGGTTCCGTCGCCTTCGGATTTTAATGATAGCTTTATTTCCGTGCCCCCTTTACTAGCATGTTGAAAACTTGTAAAATACATATTTGGGAAGTCGTGGTATCTGGGGAAGCAAAGGAAAAAGAGGATAAATTGCCTATTCCTCATTCCCAAATCCAAATAGTATTGCTCGCAGGCTATTCCGGCTTGCAGATATCTGCCTTGGTTCGACAAGTTCATAAACAGATTACTGCTAGAAAAGGTTATTTCCTGAGCGATAAATTTGATAAATAGTAAGGCAATATTCCCGATTACGCCGACTCTCAAGTCGGCAAACATTTTTGCCACCAACTGCTAGCTCAAAATCAAGCAGTATTAAGCGAGTAGCGGGAGATAATCCTCGAAGTCGTTGGCAATAATGGACAAGTGTTGATTGTTTTTTGTTTGCGATTTGTTTATCAGTAAAATAACATAATTTATTTAGTCTGGATATATATATTTTTTTGATAGAATTGAGTTATTTTTTGGTGTGTTCTTGCTCATTTAGCCATTATTCATTAGTACTCAGCAGGCATAAGTTCTCAAAACTGGGCGTTACGTGCGAAGATTTACGTAATCCTCATTGGTTGCTGAATGCTTACTAATCTTTAACTGTTTTTTTTACCAAAACCCGCGTTAGTGCTAACTCAGTGCTAATGTCTGGTGAAGCTTGTATCATAAATGTGTAACTCTGATAAATACTCAGTATGTATCCAACCATCATTTATGACATATAAAGGTTAAACTAAAGTCTGTTGAATGTTTACAGAACTTACTTTATAGTTGACGGCACGAGGTGCTGATAGCTGAATGTTTACACCCTTACCCCTGACTTTAGTCATGTTATATTAGCTTAAATTATAAGTTACTGATTTTACTTCAAATTTCGATCTATATTTGCAAGTAGTGTAACAATGTGAGGTTGTAGTTTCACAATAACTGTAGTGAACCATAGGGAAATGAGCAAATGTTAGGGCAAAATTCTCCGTTTGAGCAAAGTTCTCCTCAGGGATTCTTTTTCAAAGCTTTAGTTTTGAGGACAAGGCGAATGTCTCATAAATTTAGATTGACATTGCAATACTGGGGTCAAATGCTACTCGATTCTGTACCCTTTTTGATTGCTTGCACGGTGTTTTTGAGTGTGATCAGCTTAAAAAGCCCTATGCTACTGTTTTGTTTGCTGACTGGCAGTTTAATTGCCGTTGTGGTGCAGCAAGTAGGGATAAAAGTGAATTTACCTAAGCGACAGGTAATTTTATTACAGATAGTTGCGGCGGTTGTCATGCTCAGTTTATTTTGGTTGGACTACTTTGCCGCGCCAGCAGAAGCACAGTTTTTTAAGAAAGCCGAAGATTTTTTTAAAACAGATTTAACCCGAGGGACATCAACAGGCGAAGGCACTCAGACAGCCGTGAGTCTAATCTTCAACGTGTTGCGGGCGATTTACTTACTCTATATTGCTGTTTCGCTGATTGGTGTGATCAATGCAGTCCGCAAAGACGAGGACTGGCAAAGTATTGCGAGGACTCCCTTATTGGTTGTGATAGCTGTCACCGTTGCTGATGTGCTGACAGGCTTTATTATTGGCACGGGTAATAGAGGGTAAACAATTAATTAAGAATTTATTTACACTAAAATGAGGAAGAGCTGAGTGATGAACTATGTCCAAAGAAAGAGAGCAAGAATTTAGACCTGTTAATCAAATCCTGGGAACGCAACCTTCACTAGGACCTATTCCTGCTGACCAAATCTTTCCTTGGACAGTCATTGCATTAACTTCCTATTTTATCGTCAACGGTATTTTTGGTGGTTTTTTCAGTGATGATTTCCAAAAATGGTTGTGGACCATACTCATTACTGGGTGGGGAATGGCAACTTGGTGGATATTAACTGGTGGTAGGAGTTGGCGCTTTTTAAGCAAATTTGTTGCTGTCCCCACTTGGACACGAGGTACGGCTCGTTATCTAAGCCTTCTACATGTTAACCATGAAGCAAAAAATCGGAAAACAAAGCGTCGGGACCGAAAGCGGGGAAAACGCAAGATTAACACCATTTGAAGATGCTCTAAATCTGGGAGCAATGCTCAGCATATCTCTCGATGGGAGGAATATTGGCGCTTATATTTTGACAAAAGGCAGCCAAAAAGATCACTTTTGTTTCGTTTTTGGTTTTGAGTGCCGAGGCATTCATACGACTCTGACAGAAGATCAAATTGATACAGTTTGTAACAATATTGAAGTCGGTTTAAAAGATATACCGACTGGAGAAAAAATTACATTCCATATGGGGTCGTTTAGTTCGGATACTAAACGACAAGCAGAACTTATAGCCCTGGGAAAACGGGCACCATCACCAGATATACAATATTTGCTGATGTCGGAACGAGCCAGAATTAAAGAACTCACTCGTGCTGGGATCCGCAAACCGAAGTTTCTCCGGGCGTATGTAACGTACACTATTGAACCAAATTCTACAGATACTAGCGATTGGATCGAGAGACTGTTGGCAAGAGGTGAATTATGGTGGCTGAAATTCAAAGGTGATTTTGCCGATGTGAAAAACGAGCGCATCGAAACTGTTGTTAATAATGCTTACAAAGAAGGTTTTCGCCGTTGGGAACAGCTTTTATCCAACCAAATGGGATTGAATATCAAGCCTTTGACTGCTGTGGAACTCTGGCAGGATCTCTGGCGGCGATTTAATGACACGCAGCCTATAGACATTCCCCAATTAATTATTCTTGATGAAAATGGACTGCAAGAAAAAGTTTATTCAGATTTAGCAAGTACTAAATTACTGATTGACAATCTCCACAGTACAACATTCCTGATGGATTCAGGTATTCCCTGCGCTGATCGCCGTTGGATTCATGTGAACAATCGCTATGCTGGCGTGATGACATTTTTAGAAAAGCCAGGGGGTTGGGTGAGTAAATCCGCTCAACTGCGCTATTTATGGGAACTTTTGGGAAGAGAAGTTGTTGTTGATACCGAGATTTTTTGCGAGTTGACGGCGGCTAATCCCGCTATGGTGAAAACGACTTTACAACGAGTGCTGAAGCAGTCAAATTTGACAGCAACGATGGCACAAGAAAAAAGTAAAACCATCGATGTCAACGCTCAAATGAAGCTGAAAAAATCGGTGGCGGCACAAGAGCAATTGTATGAGGGCGCAATACCAATTTATACATCAGTAGCCATTGTCGTACATCGCCCAACTATTGCGAAGTTAGATGAGGCAACAAAGTATATTGAAAGCTGTTTTCAACGTCCGGCACAAGTCGTTAGGGAAATAGAGTATGCCTGGAAAATTTGGCTGCAAACACTACCCATAGTTTGGGAGGGATTGTTAGTCAAACCTTTTAACCGTCGTCAGCTGTACTTAACTAATGAAGTGCCGGGATTAATGCCTTTAACAATCACCAGGGCTGGTGACAGCAAAGGATTTGAGTTAATCGCCGAAGAAGGGGGAACACCGATTCATCTAGATTTGTTTAGCCAGCACAAAAACTTAGCGCTGTTTGCGACAACTCGTGCGGGTAAATCGGTGTTGGTGTCGGGGATATTAACTCAGGCTTTGGCATATGGCATTCCCGTGGTAGCGTTGGACTACCCCAAACCTGATGGGACATCTACCTTCACCGACTATACAGAATTCATGGGCAAGAATGGGGCATATTTCGATATCTCCAAACAATCGAATAACTTGTTTGAACAGCCAGACTTGCGATCGCTGAGTACAGAAGAACAACGCGATCGGATGCTGGATTATGTTTCCTTCTTGGAATCCGCCTTGATGACCATGATTTTGGGTTCATCTGGTGAAAGTCAGTTGCTGACACAAACGGTACGTTCTATCATCAACTTGGCTTTAGGAGCCTTCTTTACTGATGATGGGATCAAAGAACGATATCGTCAGGCGATTGAAGGGGGATTTGGAACTGAGGCTTGGCAGAAAACACCTACCTTAAATGATTTTATCTTATTCTGCTCTCCAGATCACCTACAGCTAGATACTGTAGGTGGCAGAGTCGAGGATGCACTCAGTCAAATTCACCTGCGCTTGCGGTTTTGGCTTTCCAGTCGCGTCGGACAAGCTATTTCTGCACCATCTAGCTTCCCCACTGATGCTCCACTTTTGGTTTTTGCTCTGAGAAACTTATCTGATAGTGAAGATGCCGCCATCCTATCTTTGAGTGCTTATTCAGCCGCTCTGCGACGCGCATTAAGCAGTCCATCTTCCATCTTCTTTATCGATGAAGCACCAATTCTGTTTGAATTCGAGCAAATTGCCAGCTTGGTTGGAAGAATCTGTGCTAACGGTGCTAAGGCTGGGATCAGAGTTATTCTATCAGCACAAGACCCGGACACCATTGCTAAGTCTAAAGCGGCATCTAAAGTTTTACAAAACCTGTCAACGCGATTGATTGGTCGCATTCAGCCAGTTGCTTTGGATAGTTTCGAGAATATCTTAAAATATCCTCGGGAAATTATTGCTCGCAATGCATCAGAAAGCTTTTTCCCTCGCAAAGAAGGTGTTTATAGCCAATGGCTGCTGGATGACAACGGTGTTTACACTTTCTGTCGCTATTATCCTGGCTACGAACAACTGGCAGTCGTTGCTAACAACCCCAACGAACAAGCTGCACGGACACAAGCTATGCAGGAATACAGCGATAAGTATGAGGCAATTTCTGTTTTTGCCCGCCGATTAGTCGCGACAATACGGGGATCATAAAGAATTAAAAATTAAGAAT
>CAZZVG010000048.1:0-13235 GCA_964657295.1 Iningainema sp.
TGCCCTGGGGAATGACTGCGGTGTTCTTTATTTTTTATTTATAAACACCCTCTTACAATTTGGTGTGCCTCATCCAGATGAACACCGTTATAGTTTCGGAGCGCTTGCCCATATTAACTATTTTCTACTATTGTAATTCAATAAGCACAAGCTTAGCGTTTTGTCTACCTAGAATTGCTGAGAGAAAGAAGGGTTCTGCTTACTTCGGTGGCTGATTGAGAAACACAAGAAGATTCTTAAGTAGGGCTTGCTGAATAAGTCGGAAAAAGCAATATGAGGGTTGATTCGTTTATTAACAAAAGTAACCTATAAGCATATATTATTGGATAGGAGTTAAATTATAATTTTGAATGAGAAAAGGCTGTAATAAAATACGAGAAAACCGATTGTGACAGTTGGGGGTGCGGAATGTCGGATCTAGAGCGCTAAAGCGCAACTACAAACCTTTATTTGCAAACTGAGTCAAAAATCTGTTGCGCGGTGAGATTTAATTGGGGAAAAGTAGGGGATATGATGGGATTATTGCCTTGAAATGGAGTCATTTGATACTCGCCATCCACTAACTCACATACGAAAATGGTAGGTTGTTTGGGATTGCCGAGAAACTTCCGCGCACCCAATGCAGCATAATCAACAATCCAATATTCGGGAATTCGCATCTCCTCATAGTCTGCATATTTTTTGTGATAGTCATCCCGCCAGTTAGTCGAAACAACTTCAATGACTAACGGCACTGATTCAGGCTGAGTAACTGTAGATTTTTTTTTCCAAAGTGGTTCGTTTTTCAAATTCCCCTGGTTTACTACCAATATATCAGGCCAGTAACCTGAATCAGTACTAGGAGTTTTCACAAAACCTGTTTTGGGGATATTAAAAGGAAGATTTAGCCGATCAATTTCGACCCCTAATTTTCGTGTCAAAAAACCGACAACATCTTCATGATCCCCAGATGGTGGAGGCATTTCAATTATGACTCCTTTATGCAGTTCGTAGCGTTTACCGTCGTTGGGATACCATTCAATAAATTCATCAAAGGTTACTAATTTGAGTAAAGCTTGGGTCATAATCTCACCTCCATCATTCCAGAATATTAATGGTTAGTTTCATTATGATTAGTCATAGAGACATGCTTGTAATGAATCTTAATTAGAAACCGTTTGCGCTTCTTGGAAAATGATTTCCTGAAACTGAATCATATCTTTTTGGGGATCGGCGTGGTTGACTTTGACTAACACCTGTTCGCCTAGACTGACGGCACGTTTAAAAAACATTGGCAGTTGTAAACCCAAATCTTCTAACAGAATCAGTGCCAAGTTGCTGTCTTCCCTCAGCCACATAAGTACTGTAACTTGCCAAACTTTATTTGGCTGGCGACGCAGATACTCTAAAGCCCAATATCTATTTGTTTGCCGTTCTACCATTGTCACCTCTTGGGTAATAGTAGAGACAGTCATCATCACTTCTTTAAGTTGTTCTCCTGAGAAGGGGAGAACTTCACCGCGTAGGTGAGCTTTTAACTGAAAATGAGTTAATAAGTCGCTATAGCGGCGGATGGGAGATGTCGCCTGAGTGTATGTATTTAAACCCAAACCCGCATGACGCACGGGGGTAATACTCATTTCGCTCTTAGGCATACAACGACGCATTGCACAAGCCCGGACAAATCCGGGTGGCAGTTGGAGCAATTCTTCGTCAGGGGGTAATTCTGGCTGTGGTTGACCTCGAAAAGGGAGAGGTATATTATGAGCTTGTCCGTAGCGGGCGGCTACTTCACCAGCAACTATCATCATTTCTGCGACTAATTGCCGAGAGAGGGAGTCGTCTAAAACGTCGATACAGATGTCGTCATCTTTGACTTTGATCATCGCCTCTGGCATGTTGATACTGATTGCTCCTTGGTCATATCGCCAAGTTTTGCGTCGTTGCGCCCAAGTGGCGATCGCCTCAATTTCTGGTTCCGCTTCCACACCCAACTCCAGCATCTCATCGACATCTTCATATGTCAGACGATATGTCGGCTTGATGAAACTGGCATGAATACTATAATCTTCTACAGCCCCTGCTGGATCTAAAATAATCCCAAAACTCAAGGCGCAACAAACTCTTCCCTGGACTAGACTCATTGGTCCAGTTGCCAATATCTCTGGGAACATGGGGATCATTCCTGTCGGCAGATATACTGTACTACCCCTTTTCCTAGCATCTAGGTCTAATTCATTCTCTGGGATCAGCCAGCGCGTTGGATCTGCAATATGTACCCACAATCTTTCCCGCCCATCGCTCAGTATTTCCCAACTCAGACCATCGTCTATTTCGGTGGTACTCTCATCATCTACTGTGTATACTTTCAAATGTGTGAGATCCAGACGATTTGCATCTTTGTCTGGCGGAGGGGAATCAAAACGCTGTTGCGTCACTTCTAATACCTTGCTAGGGAACTGAACGGGAATTGACGAACGACGCAGAAATAAATTCTCATGCTGACTCCACCAACCCAAGTCTACCAATAGTTGAAAAGCTCCTTGAGGAGTCGCTGATCGCCCCAGCATATTCATTGTCTCCAGGACTGGTGTTGGTGGAGGATAAGCGCGAGCCAAAGAGTCATAATTTAGCCCCACACGGACAACATCAGCTAAGAGCGCTGCATATTTCTCTAAAGCTTCTAAACGATGACGATCGTGGCGTTGCCAATCTACGACTTCACCATTGAGTGCTTGCTCTACGCGAGCTAAAAATTCTTGCTGTCCTCGAGCTTTCAGCCCCTCTACTTCTAATTGGTGTTTACGTTCCGTAACAGCCGCAGCCGTTCGTGGTTCGTAAGCTTCCCCCTTTTGCTTGAAATAGATTTTATCATCTGATAACAAGCAATAGGCGGCATAACGCTGTGACACACTAGTTTCCGAAAACAGCAGATTCGCCATTTCCTCTGGAGTGACTGTTTCCCCACTCTCAACTAGTAATTCCCAAGCCACTTCCAAACTCGATGGATCTAAATAAGGTTTGACTTCCTCTATAAATTGTGCTATCTGCTGCGGCTTGTAGGTTTGTCCGGTAATGACGTAAGTCATTTGCCGAGGTGCAAGACTATGCGATTGACCCCGTTCATCTACCACAAACCAACGAGTTTTGCCATCTGGACGGTCTACTATACCCAGACGGCGATCGCTTTGAGGTCTAAATTCAACTAGCGTCCCCTTCTCCACAAGCCTTACAATTAATCAGATTTTATATTTTGGATTTTGGATTTTGGATTAAATAATTGCTATCAAATCCGCCATCCGATGATTTGAAATTCCCTGACTGAGATTTTCGATTTTAAACTCAGGCACAAGAAGCTCAACGCTTGTCACTGAGGATTCTTTTGATTATCCGCGCATCCGGTGCAGGTAAGTTTGCTCCCGGAGCGTGAAACCAAAAGCACTCCTCTAATTCTGAGCGCTAAACCCCCATCTGTTGGGCGCTGACTCCCAAGCTACTTTCTGCACGCATCCGCGCACTAATTTAGCCTTCGGCATTAATAAATGGCAACAAAGCCACAATTCTGGCGCGTTTGATCGACAATGTCAACTCTCGCTGTTGCTGAGATGTTAGTCCGGTAATCCGGCGCGGTAGAATCTTACCTCGCTCGGTGACAAACTTACGTAATAAATCTACATCTTTATAATCTATTGGTTCTCCTGGCTTGATTGGAGACAGCCGACGACGGTAGTAGCTCATGTTTACTTAATTTCCTTGTGAACAGCATGTTTATTGCAGTGAGTGCAGAACTTTTTGAGTTCTAGCCGATTTGTGGTGTTGCGACGATTTTTCGTAGTGGTATAACGTGATACGCCAGGTGAGCGCTTTTCGACGTTACTGCGACACTCAGTACATTCTAGTGTCACTATTATGCGGACACCTTTTCCCTTAGCCATAATCTTACAAACCGTAAAGCCAGCTATAGAATTAACACAAATCACTATTGTCTCATATCACGCCGCATTTTTTCAACTAATCGTCTGACTTTTATATCCAACGAATAGCCTCGAGGCGATGAAACTATAATAGTTTTAGCATAGCGGTCATGCAATGCTTGCCGCATCTGAGGATCCGAAAAAGCTGCACCACAGTCAATTGCTAAAGGAAGCACAAGCAGTAGAGCCGTGGGATTGCGGACAATATTGCTCAGGGTAATAGAAACCAAAAGCGCACCCAAGCCAATTATGCTCTCTCGCTTTAAAAGAGTTTGCAAATCAGGAACCTTTCCCCGTGCGACTCCCAGAAGTTTGATGTCAACAGCATAACGTCCCAAACTTTGCCCCTGATTGTTATAAGGTAATATCACTCGTGAAATCACCCAGGCGATCGCAAAAACGAGTATTGGCACAATTTGGATCCCAAACTCACTGTTTCCCAAAAGCGAACTGATCACCCAGACAATAAAGAAATCAATTCCCAGTGCCATAGCTCGTCGTCCCATCTCAACCTGAGAATAGTGCTTCGGTGTAACTCGTTCAATAGTCATAACCGCTTAAAAATAAAATATTAATTTGTCGGATGTCTTAGCGACAGCCTAACGTACCTTCCAACGATCGCGACCAAGAAGAATGTTATTTTTGGTAAAGACACAGATCCAAGGGCAACTTCTGCGAAGTCGGGGATCTGGTTCTCGCGTAGGTGTAAAGTAATAAATAAGAATTGCGAATTACAAATTATCTATGTTGACAGTCAGTGATGCAGAAGCAATTATTTGGAATTTAGTGCAACCTCTGGACAGTCAACAAGATACAGAAGTTGTCGATTTGGTAGCAGCAAGTAATCGTATTCTTGCTTGCCCTGTCACCAGCCAACTCGATTTTCCTCATTGGGATAATTCGGCAATGGACGGTTATGCAGTCCGTTACGAAGACGTACAGTACTGTAGCTCAGAAAATCCTGCAGTTTTAGAGATTGTTGAAGAAATTCCCGCAGGCTATCAACCCAGAATTCAAATTCAACGAGGACAAGCAGCGCGAATTTTCACCGGAGCGATTTTACCACAAGGTGCGGATACAGTGGTCATGCAGGAGGTCACACGCCGGCAGGATAACGAAGTGACAATCCTCACTGCTCCAAAACTGCAACAATTTGTTAGATACCGGGGATCGTACTACCAATCAGGAAAACAATTACTACCTAAAGGTATTAGATTGGGTGCTCCAGAAATTGCTGTGTTAGCTGCTGCTCAGTGTCGTCAAGTACGTGTTTACCGCTATCCAAAAGTGGCAATTTTATCAACTGGGGACGAATTGGTAACAATTGAGCAACCATTACAACCGGGACAAATAGTTGATTCAAACCAGTATGCGTTGGCAGCTTTAGTCAGACAGAGTGCTGCGGAACCCCTGATGTTAGGAATAGTGAAAGATGAACCAGAAGCTATTCAAAAAGCGATCGCCTACGCCTTAGCAAATGCCGATATCGTTCTCTCTTCTGGTGGTGTTTCCGTCGGTGATTATGACTATGTTGAACCAATATTAGAGTCATTGGGGGGAGAAATTCACATTCGTGCCGTAGCGATGAAACCAGGCAAACCCCTCACTGTGGCGACATTTCCCTCTCCCCAAGCTCACCTATACTTTGGTTTACCAGGAAACCCTGCTGCTGTTTTGGTGACTTTTTGGCGGTTTGTGCAATCGGCAATCAAGAAACTGTCCGGATTGGCTGAAGGTTGGGAACCAGTATTTGTCAGGGCGCGATCTCAGCAAGATTTGCGATCAGATGCTCAGCGTGAAACTTACCTTTGGGGTAAGTTATTTTTAAGTCAGGAGGGAGTTTACGAATTTCGCCTTGCTGAAGGTAGTCATAGTTCCGCCAACTTAATAAACTTAGCTCAAACCAATGCCTTAGCGATTCTCCCAGTTGGTGAAACATTAATTCCAGAGGGAGAACAGGTGCGAGTTTTGAAAATTAATGGCTAATTGCTCGTTTGTTGAAGAATTTCTGTTGCTTTTTGGGCAGAAAGCGGTCGATAGAACAGGAAACCCTGTACATCGTCACAATTGATAGACTTCAAAAAGTCCAATTCCTCTTTCTTCTCGACTCCTTCAGCAGTCAGTCTCAATCCCAAGCTTTGCCCTAAGGCAACTATTGCTGTGACAATATGAGCAACTTTGGAGTCTGTCGTTAATTCCTGAATAAAAGATTTATCAATTTTCAGATTGTGGAGAGGCAACATCTGTAGGCGCGAGAGCGAAGAATGACCGGTGCCAAAGTCGTCAATGGATAGGTAAACGCCCATTTTATCCAGCTCGTGCAGCACAGTTTTCGTGTATTTTAAATTCTCTATAGCAGTTGTTTCCGTGATCTCTAACTCTAAAAAGCGCGGATCTAGCCTTGTCTGCTGTAAAATTTTGACTATTGTCTCCACTAGTTTGGGTTGGCGGAACTGCTTAAGAGAGAGATTGACGGAGATAGTCAGGGGAGGCAATCCCGCGTCTTGCCAAGCTTTATTTTGTTTGCAAGCTTTCTGCAGAACCCATTCTCCGATAGGGACGATTAATCCACTTTCTTCAGCAAGGGGAATGAAGACATTAGGCGACACCAATCCCATTTCCGGGTGTTGCCAACGCAACAGAGCCTCCATCCCAATAATTTTTCCTGTTGTCGTATTGACTCGTGGCTGATAGTACACCACCAATTCGTCCCGCTCCAAAACATAACGCAAGCTCTTCTCTAAGGTGAGGACTTCCGGAGTTTGAGTACTTAAAGAAGTGCTGTAGAACAGGTAGTGATTCCTCCCAGAATCTTTAGCATGATACAAAGCCGCATCTGCGTGCTGAATTAGAGTCTCCACATCAGGGCTATCCTCATTGAACAGGGCAATGCCGAGACTGGCACTCACATAAAGTTCGTGTTCTTCGATCTCGAACAATTTCTCTAATGCTTGTAGGATTCTCTTGGCAACCTGGACGACCTCATCAACATAACTCACTTGTGGCAGTAGGATAGTAAATTCATCGCCTCCCCAACGAGCAATAGTATCACCAACTCTCAGGGAATCTTTCAATCTTTGAGCAACGCCTTGCAACAATTTGTCTCCGAGTGTATGTCCTAAAGTATCGTTGATGGTTTTGAACCGATCCAAGTCAAGAAACATGACAGCTAGACTTTCTTTATTCCGAACCGCGTTATGGAGGGCATTGGAAAGTAGTTGATCAAAGAGCAGGCGATTGGGTAATCCAGTCAAGAGATCATGGAGAGCTTGGTAGCGAATTTTGTCTTCTACTTGCTGGCGTTGGCGAGCGCCACTGATACTAGCGGCCATCATGACCAAAGTGGATTCTTCATGCTTTGACCATTGACGCTCTCTAGAACAATCTGCAAAACCAAGGTATCCCCAAAACTGATTATCTAACCGCAGAGGTACCAAGAGCAGAGATTGAACGCCGTCTAGGTTGAGGAGTCTTTGTTCGGAAGCCGGAAATTCTTTAACGATCCCGCTAATTGTCTGTCCGTTAGATAAAGCAGTGTACCAACGCTCTAGTCCAGAAGCTTGATAAAGCAAATTTTGCCAGTGACGGCTTGAAGGGTCAAGATAAGAGCGAGTCCATTCAACCCGTAAGCTCAGAACTATTTCCTTTGTAACGGGGTGAGGATGACTCTCAAAGAGGTAAGCTCGATCCACAACGGCAGCTTCACCTAAGGTAGTCAGAACTCTGTAAATAGCTGTATCATAGTTCATTTCCACGAGCAGATAGTTAACCGCTTCACAAACAGCTTGTAGCAAGCAATCCCGGTGGTGCAGTTCTGCTTCCGCTTGCTTTTGCACAGTAATTTCCCTAATAATAAAAGTTCTAATTAAATCGCTTTCGGGAAGGTAGTGAATGGATTGCTCAAAAACTTCACCGTTAACTTCTACCTCTCGAACAAAAGATTTTCCTTCCCAATTTTGGACTTCCCTGAGGAGTCCTGCCAAAATGGGGTGCTGTTTTTTTAGTTCCCTAATGTTAGGAAATTTGCGAGCTGCCGCTGGATTGAGATAAGTCACTTTTCCCTCCAAATCCATTTCGATGATTGGATTAGGGTTCAGTTCAGGGAAAGACGCTAGATGGGCTAGGGCAACATCACTAGCTCCTTTTAGATTTTGAGTTGCGACGATGGGATTTTCAAAAGGATTGACGGCATTAGCTTGCTTTAATAGGAAATGAGGCAAGTTTTCAACTTCCAGAGATTGAGAAAATGTTTGTTCTGAGAAGTTGGAAATGACCAAATATTTTGCCTTAACTTGATTACACCCAAACTCTATGAGATCTCCATCTTTAAGTTCATGAGAAAAGCATTTCGTGCCATTAATGAATAAGCCATTTGTACTCCTGTTTCCCTTGTAACTACCATCAATAATTAGAAAACCGTAATGGTCAGTTTCTGCTATGGTTACTCGCATTAAAATGGCGTGTTGCCTCGAGACTGATTGCGAACGAAGGACGATGGCGTTCCTGGAATCCTGTCCGAGAGAGTAAGTCGCTTCTTGAAGGACGATGATTTGTTGCCCTTCAAGATCTTGAATGACAAGCAGGTGACGGATTTTTTCCTGCTCATTTCCAGGCATGGATCTTCCTCAAATTCTCACCTTATAGGATCTTGGTCGAAAAAATACTGCACCATTTAGTCCCTACTCCCTTGCCTCCTGAGCATGACGGTTAATCCAAATACCTCTTAGTCCAGCAGCTTTAGCTCCATGATAATCCTCTACAAGACTGTCACCAATATGCCAAGCAGCTTCAGGGGGACAGTTATGCTTTTCTAAAGCGATCGCAAAAATTGTTGGATCTGGTTTAGCCGCCCCAGCCTGGGTAGAAATGGTAATGGACTCAAAAAAATCTCTCAGTTCTAAACTTTGCAATACTAAGTAAATCCGAGAATCAAAATTCGATAGCACTCCCAGTTTAATTCCCATTTGCCGCCACTTTGTCAAAGATGAGAAGACATCAGGATACACAAACCACGGTTCTGCTGTGCCAAAATGAATGTAGACTTCGCTAAAAAAAGTTGCGAAGTCGGAAAATTCTTGGATCACACCTGCATGTTCAAAAGTGCTAAAAGCAACTTTATACCACCACTCAAATTCGTGCTGGGGAATATCCTGCGGTTCTGCATCGGGAAAAATCGGCGGCGGAGCTGCTTTAAAACTTTGGATGAATGTTTTGTTTAAAGTCTCAGGTGAAACTCCAACACCAAACTCCTGCGCTATCTGACTATAAACTTCGCCGACACTGCCTTTAACGCCGAAGAGTGTGCCAACGGCATCTAATAAAATAACTTTCGGTCGTTCTGCCATAAGCGTTTAGCTTACCCTATTCTTTGGGTATCTTCGGTAATCAGCAGCTAGCAATCAGTTTTCATTGCTGACTGCTGACAGCTGATTGCTATTTAGATAGTGTTTCTATGATAGGACGGACCAGCCAGTTAAAACCAACTTTGAGTTGATGATCTAAAGTAGGCTGTCTATAGAGATAAGCAAGACGACGAGCGATATATGCCAATGAACCGTCCAGTTTAATGCCTAATCCCGTAAAAGTGGCATTATCAAGCCCTAATGTCATCATCTCACCCAAGTGTTGATAGCGGAAGGGAAGCAAAGGACGATTCGTGAGAGTTGCCCAAATATTCCAAGCTGTATAATCAGCTTGTTGGAAAGCCGCTTGTGCGGTTGAAGGGACTTGTTTTCCTTCTTTGTCCCTACAGTCTGCTAAGTCGCCTAATGCAAAAACTTCGGGATGGTCAATGACTTGAAGAGTTGGTGTAATGTTGATTTGACCACGTTGATTTTGTTTCACACCAAGAGATCGCACCACAGGTGACACCCGCGTTCCCACTGTCCAAATCACCAAATCTACAGGAATTGTGTCTACCTGATTTTTGTACTCAAGTGCGATACTATCTGATCCGATTGATTCTACCTTGGTTTCCAAATCAATGAACACACCCCGAGCTTCTAAAGCTTTACTAGCTGCTTCTCGGTTGAACTCGGGTGATGTTCGTAAAATTTGGTCAGAAAGTTCAATCAGTCGAAATCGTCCTCTTTCGCCTAGTCTATCTGCAAGTTTGCAAGCTAGTTCTACACCGCTATAACCACCGCCGACGATCGCTACTCTAATTTTGTCTGCCTCAGATTCTTCCAAAACTCGCAGTCGTTCTTCTATACGATAAACGTCTGTCGTTGTTCGGAATGGGTAGGCGTAGGATGTCGCACCAGATGCCATATCTAATGGTGTTTCCCCACCTAGTGCCAACACTAATAGGTCGTAGGAAATTTCTGGACTATCCTGTAAATATACCTGTCGTTGGTCTATGTCAATTTTCTCTACAATTCCTTGACAAAATCTTATTCCTGTGTTACTGAAAATTTCTTCAAATGGAGGGGCAATTTCCCAGGTTTGCAGTTCACCTGTGAGGAGTTCGTAGAGTAGGGGAGAGAAGAGGAAGCGATCGCTTTTATCTACCAAAACAATTTCTGGTTTTTGGGAGGTTTCCCAAGGTAGCTGGCTTAAGCGCAAGGCAGTGTAGAGACCACCAAAGCCTCCCCCTAGTATGCAGATTTTAGCAGGTTTTTGAGTCATCAGTCTATGGTATCGACAATCCCAGCAAGGCAACTACTCTCAGTTTACTGATTCTTTTGGTCTATTGCCGTTGGTTAGCTATCAACAAAGGAGGTAAATGTTCATATTTCTTTAAGAAGAGTCCAGAAGTGAGAATTTAGATTAGCCCTGCGATGATATTAATACTCATAGCTAAAATTGTGGTGTTAAAAAAGAAAGATAATATTCCATGAATCAAAGCCAATCGCCTCATGTTTGGTGATGTCACCTGAACATCTGAAACTTGGCTAGTCATACCAATGACAAAAGAAAAATATAAAAAATCCCAATAATCAGGCTCATTATCATCCGGAAAATCTAAACCTAGAGCCAATTTCTCGCGATCTTCTCGACTGCGCCGATAATAATTATGTGCATACCTCAGTGCGAAGATTAGATGCACCAGTAACCACGAGTCTACAATCGTCATGATTGCAAGTGTCACGTGTAGCGCTACCAGAAACGTTGATTGGCCTTTTTTCGTATCACCAAGCAAAAATCCAATCGCGACTAAGCTAGCACAAGCAGCAGCAATAATCAGGATGGAGATAGCCACGCGTCCCTCGTTTTCACGTTGTGCATAACGGCGCATCTTTTCAGGGGTAGCTGCGGATATTCTCCATAAAGTCAAGCCCAAGTACATGACAGCACCTAAGTTCCACCCACAAAGAATGCGTGTTGTCAAGTGCAGCCAACGCGGAAGGATGACTAAAATGATTGCAACGAAGCCGAAGGTAATCATCAACCGGGGTATAGGGTTCAGGTTCTTGAAGAAATTACTGACGGTAGACACAAAGGACAAATCATTCCCATAGAGTTTGGTTAGAAGTATTTTGACACTCCCCTATCTAGAAGATAGGGGATTCTTAAGAGTTAGCCGCGCTCTTAATATCCTATAAGTTCAATTGAACTGGCGGGTTCCCAGGCACACCGTGTTCATCCTTACGGATACGGTGTTGTCTCCTTTGACTCGTTGGCGATTCAACGATGGGCGTTTCAAACAACTGGAGTCGTTTGGGTTCCACAGAGTCCCTGTGTACCTTTATTTGACATTTTAAGGCTATTCCCAACATCGCCGCACCGCGATATTTGATATTCAAACCACCCACGTGATCAGCATCCGAATAATAACCACATTCGGTACAAATGAATATCTCTTTATCCCTGTTCAATGCATCAATATGATGACATTCTGGGCATTCTTGGGAGGTATTTTGCGGTGGGACAACATCAAAAATCTTTCCCAGCTTTGCGGCGGCGTACTTGATTTTTGTTCTGAGTTCATACCAGGAAGCATCTGAAATAGCTCTGTTTAGTCCGGCTTTACGAGACTGTCCATTGTTAATATAACGTCCCGTCTCTTCATCCTTTTTAGGTTGACAACGTTTCTTCATATTGCTCACCTTTAAATCCTCCATGAAAATAGCATCGTACTTTTTAGCAAGATTGATTGCTATCTTCCACTGAAAAGCAGTACGCTTATCAGCTATTTTTTGATGAAATCGGGCAACAATATTAGCAGCTTTACGTCTATTCTTGCTCCCTTTCCTTTTGCGATTAATGCGGCGCTGACGTATCCGCATCAAATTTCGAGTCTTTTTGTTGGTAGCAAATTTTGGGTTCACTATCCGCTTCCCGTTCTCTTTTAGGTAAACTAGTGAAGGTTGCTAATTAAGACCATCAAATTTTCGGCGTTGCATAATTGAAGTATGAATTAGCCTCACGCATAGACGCGGAGCGGCTTCCCGCAGGGTAGACGAGCCAGCACTGCAGGCGGAGAGAAGTTGCTTGGAGGAGCCAGTGCTACAGGAGGGTTTCCCTCCGGGCAAACTTCGGGGTTTCCCACGCCCAGGTGACTGGCGTCGCAAAGGCGCAAAAAGTCGTTGTTTGCTTAATTATCAACAGATGAATCGTCTGAGTCCGTTGGCTCTGTGCTTGTTGGAGTAGTCTTAAGTAAGATATCTCCGCATTTGTGGGTATGAGGAAGGGTTTTTAAACCTACTTTTGCTGTTCTATAAAGCCGACTAAATTCTCGTTCGTAATGTGCGGCGACAGTCGGATTCTGTATAAATATCAAAGTCTCATCATTCGAGTAATTCCCTGAATTAGTCCAGTTGTGACTACCAGTAATCACTAAGAACTCGTCTAAGATAGCCATCTTACTATGTACTCCGCGATCGCCTGAGGGTGCTACGGGGTATCCCACTGTAGTTATTGGGTGCTTCCAAGGCTTCACTTTGATGTGGTGATTCTTCTTATCCAAACGAGGACAAACACCCATTGCATCGTAAGCTTTTGAGTAAGGTTTTCCTAAGAAATCTGGATCTACGAGTACTTTAACATCTTCTACTCCTTGTTCGTGTACATCCCCAAGTGTATCGCTAATATTTTGGTCCGAATAGACAAACAAGGCCATATGGACACTCTTTTTGGCTTGTTGTATATAAGCAGCGATCGCCCCGTTACTAGTCATGGCGATATCTTCATTTCTTTTGGCAGGTGAGAAATTTACTATGATCGTTCTACCTGTACCAGTCGTAATGATTGCGAGATTTCTTTTAGGCTTATGAGATTTAAATAATCCCTGCCACATATAGTTAAATTCATCAGTAAAAGTTTTGGCAAGTTGAACGTTAT
>CAZZVG010000049.1:0-13123 GCA_964657295.1 Iningainema sp.
TGAATGCTTGCAATCTGTGGAGGAGCTTGTGATTGTAAACGTTGTGAGAAAATTGGAGATGCTGTCATAGCTTTAAATACACCTCGTAACTTACAGTTAGAGCATACCGACAATTCCTTTGATTACTTATGTCCCTGAATTAAACAACCTCACCAAAAGCATTTCTCGGAGAATCAAATAATGAAAGATGCCTACTTTATTAACTAACATATTCTACATACTTTCAAAGCGATCGCCTGTAGCACTGTGCGTTCTCTCCTTCAGCCACCAAAAACTGGTAATGCTAACATAGCACCCAGACTGCAATTATTAGCTATAGCGATCGCTCTAACAAGAACGCTGGGGAGAGGGAGAAGAAATTGTATCGATAATCTTACACTCGTGTTGGGAGTATATACAATTTTAGGAGTTTAAAAACTATGACCACAGACAAACCGGGAACAAAACCCGGTTATGTTTATTTAATTCATGCAGAAGGTTCAAGTCCAAAGCGTTACAAAATAGGCATAACTACGACTACAGTAGAGAAACGTCTTAAGCAACTGAACGGGCAACAGTCCCCTTATCCTCTGATCCTTATTCATTCGATATCAGTTGAAAATCCTCGTGCTGTGGAGAAATATTTACATAATCTGTATAAAGCTAATAAACAGCACAATGAATGGTACACTTTTACTCCGTCTCAAGTATCAGCGGTCTTAAGAGAAATGAGAAATGCTGACACGGGAAATGGACTAGGCGTAGTAGTAGTGCCAAAACCCAAAAAACAGCCAGTGTACCGAGCACCTGCAATCAGATTGCCCGACATAAGTCCGGAGAGCAGAAAACAAAGAAGACTAGAAACTCAACCACACAAAGAGTTAGCAAGGTCAATGAGCCTGTACCCGCCGAAACGAAACTTAAAACCCGTAAAAAAACAAAAGGGTAATATCGGATGGGGTGTTCCAATTTTCATGGGTTTGGTACTTATTTATTGTTGGTTAACAGCTTTCCCTTATACACCTTACACACGAAACAACCACTCAGAATATCCATTAAAAAGGAGTGATTCGTCAGAATTCAGAATTCAGAATACATCTCCATAAATTGCCGGAGCGTTCTATTTAACTTAGGCAAACAGGTAGAGTCGTGCAAGTTGCGCGTATCCACTATTTATATATACTAAATGTAAATCAAGAACTTCAGGTAGGAGTATGTCAGATTCGCCCGAGTACATAGAGTCGAACATCGGTAAAGTCCTGCTTATTGGAGTGACTGGAGGTACCGGAAAAAATGTAGTTCAGGGATTTCTGGAACAGGGCGTTACCAACCTCCGTGCCATGACTTTTGACCACTTTCAATGAATTTCTGGAAGAAACTAACTGGGGAGATAAAGAACTTACCTACGATCTGCTGTGATCTCAGGGAATTTACTTAGGTCTGTCACAGAGTATTGTATATATTTAGGTGTAAGCGATCGCACTGGCTCTCAACTTTAAATGTCGTATTCTCGCCATGTGCCAGACAACCAAGCGACTCTCACCCAAGTTATATTTGAGTAAAGCTGACTGTGCTAACCGCTTCAATCGCTTCACCTGACTACTGTAGCTAAGTTCAGCAAAAGGCTTCATTATAATGTCAAGATGTTACTAGTTTACCTAAATGAATTTCTAAAACGCAGCGAATCACACTTCAGCATTTCGCTCGAACAGATATATTTATTGTTGTAACAACAGCCGATACAGGATAGACATTAATAATCTATCCATCTTTAACTATGTAGAATTTCTTTTACATAGTTAAAGATGACTTCAAGACAATCCACTTCTGGATGGGGAACACTCAACGACTCAATCATGTCTTTGACGAAGGATCTTTCTGCAAAAAAATGCTTTATTACCACTTGCCTTTTACTCTGTTGAAAAAAATCTTTCAATTCAGCATAAAACCGGCAATAAGCAATAGCCTTACTAATAATTCACAGAATTCTTCATCTACCATAAGAAAGAATGATCCTTTGTGTGTGCTCTACGGAAAGCATCACCAGAGCTACTTTATCAACTCTTAAGCCTAATTTTAGGCTAATTTCCAGAATATGAATGAGTTTGCTATTCTCTGATAACTAAAATTAATTATCAATTACTTGCGTTTCTTATTGACTTCAGTTAAAGTCAATGCATACTCCCAAACCAAGCCTGATGTAATTTACAGCGTTTGTTGCATGGGCTTTTAGGGTGACTACTACATAGGAGAGCGAAAATTATGTTATTGCAAGCAAAATCTACCCAAAAACCTTTCTCGAATAGCAAAATTCAGATTGAAGTCAAAGAAATTTCCCAGCCAAAGCTAAGTAAAAATACTCTGTCTCAGTTAAATTCTGATGGTGGAGATAAAGGTGGTGACTTCACTAATTAATAATTGCTGAATTTTAGCAGTTAAGTTATCACTCAGGAGTAAAGGGGAACACATAATTGCTCCTTTACTTCCAACTTAAGGGTTTTTTTATCTTTATATTGACAATCTTTAGCAATATGTGTTCCGGACAAGATATATTAAAACTGTCTAGTTTAGAGGAGTGATTAACCAACAATTCGACAGGCAAAGCAGTGTTGGTGTCTAGTAAAGAGCAAAACCAATTTGCTTTCCTTGTTCTCAACTGGCTACCAGATTTTGACTAGGAAATGGACATTGTGCCATTGTTGTCTCAATTGGTAGCCGAAGGCATCTTTTTCGTTGACAACACTAGGATTAGCGATCAGTCTGAGCAAGGGAGATTGTAACCTATTGAAGCGTGGGGTGTTTGCTGGATCTTTTTTTACTCAATCAATTAGTACATCATAAATGAACACGTTTTTTTGTGCAGATCATTCACGACAAGCAGGAGAAGATGTTATTGGTAGTGCTACTAACCAACAAACTTACGTCCTCATTGAGTGTCCTCAACCATGGTTAGCGGAAGCTTTTAATTCTAAATGGGTTCCAGAGAACTTACGGCTTTTAGTCAAGGAGGTGAAACAAGCTAAACTCCCAATAACATTTCTGTTAATTTCTAATAATATATCACATAAAGTAGAAAGCACAACCCTATTAATTTATCACCGAAAAGAGGGGCTTGGTAGTGGGTATTGCTTGCAAGAATTTCAGCTAGCAAATATTGAACTAGTAGCAGGTGTAGTGAAAAAATGGTTGTGGAGTGAAACTCCTAAGTGTGAAGTAGAAACAACTGCAACTAGAAATATTTTAGTATGTACTCACGGTAGTCATGACATGTGCTGTGGAAAGTATGGTAATCCCTTTTACCATCAAGCTACTACCACTGTTGGCAATTTAGGTTTGGATCACATCCGGATTTGGAAATCAAGCCACTTTGGCGGACATCGATTTGCGCCAACAGCGATAGACTTGCCAGAAGGAAGATACTACGGCGCTCTCTCACTTGAGTCATTCAAGTCAATTTTGACCCGCACCGGCGACATCACATGCTTGAATAAAGTTTACCGAGGCTGGGGAATTCTACCCACTGCAATTCAGGTTTTAGAAAGAGAACTCATGCTTGAGGTTGGATGGGATTGGTTTACCTACAAAGTAGCGGGTAGAATCATTGAGCCTAGTTTAGACGAAAAAACGATTCAAGCTGAGCTAACTGTGGAAAAACCTGATTGTTCTTTGTATACATACCATGCTAACCTGGTTAAATATGACACAAAAGATTTGCACCTAAAGGGTTCTTGTCATGCCAAAGAAGACTCAGTATATACTAAATATACTGTAACTAGTCTCTCGCTTACTGAAAAAAAGCTTCTAACTTGTAGTACATAAAAATGTGGGGAATGTCCAGATAGTCAAAAAATTCTCCCTCTGGCAAAAATCCTAGTCGTTTGTAGAAGTTGATGGCATCTTTTCGCGCCATTAATCTCAAAGTCTGGAGATTTTTTTCAGTAGCGATGAAGATCAATTTCTCCATCAGCGAGGTGCCAATACCCTGATTGCGAAATTCTGGTAATACAGCAACATAGGCAATGCTGCCGATTTCTGGTGAAAGTAATCGCAGTCTTGCGGAACCAATGATTTGGCGATCGCCAAGAGCCACTAGATGAAAGGCGCTATCTTCATATAAGTCTTTCTCTGTTCCCTCTGGCATCGCCAAAGGCGCTCTCAACACCAGCCACCTTTGGTAGAACATCTCATTGAGTTCTTGCTCGTTCTTAACTGGGCGTACTTCCACCATAGCTAATATTCTGCTTATTCTCGGTCAAATTATACTCAGCCCGATGAGGACTCAAGATTGCTGTTGTAAGAAAGCTTGTACTTCGGCATCGGTTGGTTGGGAGCCAATCGCTCCTGGAGTGATGGTATTTAGCGCTCCTGCGGCACAGGCATAAGTGACAATTTCTTTGACTGTCTGCGGATCTCTCAAGCCTGCAATCCCGTGTTGACATACCTGATGGATGAAACCAGCCAAAAAAGTATCCCCAGCTCCAGTAGTATCAATTACAGGGACAGAAAAGGCAGGTAGATGCCCTTCATTTTCACCTAAGCAGTATGCACAACCCTTGTCTCCATCTGTCACCAGTACTCCTTCCAGCGAATTCAATCGGTAAGTAATTGCTCCAGGGTCTGTAGTATTAAATATTAACTCAGCTTCTTCAGTGGAAAGTTTAATGAAGTCAACGTATTTAAATATTTCGCGAATTTTTGGCACAGCAATGTCAGGATCGGGCCAAAAAACCGGACGCCAGTTGACATCCAGTAAAATCTTCAGATCATACTGTTCTGCTAGTTTCAGGGCGCGGTGAATGGCACGCTCGCTTTCTGGATAAGCTAATTCTAGAGTGCCTAAAACTAGAAAATCTGCCGATTGAAAAAGCGACTGCGGTAATAAATCGGCTTTCAAGTGAGTATCGGCAAATTCAGAGGTATCGCGATCGCCAAATCCGGCGAAGTGGCGATCACCGGACATGCTTCTAACAACATAAACTTGTCTTGTGGGTGCAGTAGGATGGCGTTGCACCCCCGTTGTCTCAACACCAACGAATTGCAAGAGATTTACCAGGGCATTTCCTGGTTCATCTTCACCCACAGCACCGATAAATCCGGCTCTTGTTCCCAGCTTTACCAAAGCACAGGCTACATTAGCTGGTGCTCCCCCTGGATAAGAAGTCCAAGACTCAACTTCTTCTAGCTTTCGCCCTAATTGATCGGCTAAACAATCAAATAAAATTTCACCCAAGCACAAAACACGTACATTGCTCATATCTCCCCAAATATTCCTGTTAACGCGCTCATTGCGTTAACAATCCTAACTGAATGCTAAGATTTAGGTCAATAGGGTCCGAAGCGCGAAGTATTGACTCGGCATAAGAATAGTTACTTCTCGTACTTTTAGATTGAAGAGATGTCCAAAATGTTGCTTATCTCCAGTGAGGAGATAAGTGGCCTTACACGCAATCGCCGCTAACAGAATAGGACGGTCTTTTTTCTCCAGTGAGATACTTTCAATTTCCCAAACTAATGAAGAAAGTTCTTTATGTATATACAGCCGTTGAACTAAAAAGTCCAGTTCTACAAGCGCATCCTTTCTAAGTCTCCCCAGATTCACCTCTGCTTCTCGCAAGGCATAAGTGGACGACATTAGTTCAATATCAGGAATATCCCAGAGTTCGCGTAATCGACACGGTTTATACGCAGCAGAAAATAGTACGTTCGCATCCAGGAAAACTTTTTCCATGCTCTGTGCCTAAATCGCAGGACGTTCATGCAGAATCTCATCAGGATTTAAACCCATTGCTACCACCTCATCTCTTGCTTGATGATACTCTTCAAGATCCACAGAATTATTAAGAAGGAACTCTGCATGACGAATCGGCGAATAGACTTCAACTGGAAGTGTGACGGCTGGGCGAATCAGTATGCCCCCATCCGTAGCCTCGGTTATTACCAAAGCCCCCTCTTTCAATCCAAACAACTCACGGAGCTTGGCTGGAATTACTAACACTCCTTTCTTGCCAATTTTTACGAATTCTTCTTGCGCCATAGTCATACTCCCATAGTAAGAATTTCTAACTTTCTAATATGCTAACCTAGCATAATTGCCTTTTCAACATTAAAAAGCGTTCAAGTTGAAACTCCATAAAAGCTCTCTGTGGCGTTCGCAGACGCTCTCAACCCGAACCATGCTGCTGCCTACAACAATCGCGGTTTTCTGAAGTCCGAGAAAATGCGATCGCTCCTGGAGTGATGGTATTTAGCACTCCTGCGGCGCAGGCGTAAGTGACAATTTCTTTGGCTGTCTGCGGATCTCTCAAGCCTGAAGAGCAGTTTTTCTACTCAGATGAGAACTTAATCTATCATTATTGCTGCTTTAACCATTGACTAGCAAGATGTTGTTGGAGCTTTGTGAGGCAAAGGTTATGGAAAGGTTTACATTCGCTTTCAAACATCAGGGATATCTGCTGCTCCTACTACTGGCAACCTACTTCGGTGTGGTGCCATCGGTCAGTGCTCAGACAACAACCAAACCTGTCGGTAACTTCGATGGTGGTTCATTACTACCCACAGGTCAGACAATCACGCCTGCAGCGGCACCAGGCTCGACTTTTGATCGCCTTGCCACTGGCGCAACTCAAGATGGTGATGCTGACGCTGCCGAAGCAGTCACAACGGCTCTTAGCCCAGACGGTAAAACCCTGCTAGTCCTGACAAGCGGCTACAACCAGAATTTCAAAAACGAGACAACCGGAGCAGACATCACCTACCCAGTGCTTGATCCAGTCACTGGGAAACCAGCCACTAACCCAGCAACTGGAGCACCACTGACAACCACAAAAGCAGAGTGGGTGTTTGTCTTCGATGTGAGCAGCGGTAGCTTGGTTAAGCAACAGCAGATCAACATTCCTAATACTTATAATGGCTTAACTTGGTCACCGGACGGCGATCGCTTCTATGTGTCTGGTGGGATTGACGACCGTGTTTATGTCTACACCCTCAACGGAAACCAGTACGTTGCAGAAGCTCCCTTCATCCTGCTAGGTCACAATTCTGATCAGACTTCCCCCTTTCCTAAATACGATGGCGGTCTGTTAAAGGCTACTCCAGCAGGCGTTGCGGCACCAGCTGGAGTCACAGGTGCAGTTGTGGCAGGACTTGCCATAAGTAAAGACGGCAAAACATTGGTGGCTGCCAACTTCGAGAATGACTCGATCTCAATCGTTGATGCTTCCACTCGTAAAGTACTCCAGGAAGTCAACTTCTTTGTGCCAGGTGGTAAGGTTGCCACAGGGGAATACTCCTTTGATGTTGCTGTGAAGAGCAACAAAGACACCGGTGCAGCTGTCACAGCCTTTGTCAGCAGTCAGCGTGATGATGAAGTCCTTGCAGTTGACATTGCCAGTAAGGCCGTTACCCGCATCCCTATCGGTGTGCAGCCGAACAAGATGCTGCTTTCGCATGACCAAAGCCTTTTGTACGTAGCCAACGGCAATGGTGACTCGGTTTCTGTGATCGATACAAACACCAATAAGGTCGTACAGACCATATCCTTATCTCGACCTGGCGACAAGTACAAAGGAGCCAATCCCAACTCCCTTGCTCTCAACCCAAGTGGAGACACTCTCTACGTCACTCTGGGGGGCGAGAACGCTGTAGCTTTAGTAGATCTCAAGAAAGGCCAGGTCATTGGACGCATTCCCACAGGCTGGTACCCCAACTCTGTAAGTGTAAGCCAAGATGGTCAAAAACTTTACGTCGTCAATGCTAAGAGCAACTCTGGTCCTAACCCTGCGAATAGCCGGACTACTCCCGCAGGAACAGCGACCAACACCACGTTTACAAACGAGTACACCTGGGCTCTAGAAAAAGCTGGCATTTCAGTGATTCCGGTTCCCAACACCGAAACGCTAAATACTCTCTCCGCGCAGGTTGACAAAAATAACCATTTCGTCAAAGGTTTTGCCAACCGACGTCCAGATCCGTTGCTGAACTATCTAGGCACCAAGATCAAACACGTCATTTATATAGTCAAAGAAAATCGCACTTACGACCAGGTGCTTGGTGACTTGCCCGTCGGCAATGGAGATCCTTCACTAACCTTGTTTCCACGAGCCGTCTCGCCAAACCATCATCAGCTAGCCCTCGATTTTGTGACTTTTGATAACTTTTACGATAGTGGAGAGTCGAGCGGTGTAGGCTGGGGCTGGTCTACCTACGGTCGAACCACAGACTATACTGAGAAGAGCCAGTCAGTTCTCTACGGCAATGCCAATTTTAACGGCTTGACTTACGATTATGAAGGGACTAACCGGAATATCAACCCAGGTTTACCGGAAATCTCGCCTGATCCCTCACAACTAACTGAGCGGTCAACAGGGCTTTTAGATCCTTCCGGTAGCTCGGCAATTCTACCTGGAAGCAAAGATGTTAATGCCCCAGCAGGTGATGGCGACCTAGATCCGAATGCTGTTGGTGGTTACCTTTGGGATACCGTGCTGCGTGCAGGCAAGACTGTGCGTAATTATGGCTTCTTTATTGATCAGGGCTACTACAACACTGATCAGCCTGATCCGACAAAGCCTGATCCAACTAACCCACTCTATATCCCTATCTCCCCAACCCCCTTTGCCTCAAATATTCCTCAGGCTCCAGTTACAAAACCAGTACTAAATGATAAAAGTGACCCTTACTTCCGGAGTTTCGACCAGAAAAATGCAGACTTCTACCTGTTCAACGAGTGGCTACGCGATGTAGAGAAGAACGGCCTGCCTGACTTGATGATGGTACGTCTTGCTCACGACCACTTTGGTAGCTTTAACAACCCTGTGGCTGGGCTGAATACTCCTGAGCTGCAAATGGCCGATAACGACTATGCCGTTGGATTGTTAGTACAAACGATCTCTAAATCCCCTGAATGGAAGGAAACGGCCATCTTTATTATTGAAGATGACTCTCAGAACGGACCTGACCACGTTGATTCCCACCGCTCCATCGGCTATATTATATCGCCGTATATCAAGCGGGGTGTTGTGAACAAAAATAACTACAACACCGTCAGTATGATACGTACGATGGAAGACTTATTGGGAGTTGGCTATCTTGGTATAACTGATGCCAATGCTCAGCCGATGTCGGATGCATTCACCCGAAAGCCCGACTTTACCCCCTACACTGCCATTTTGCCAGGCATTTTGTGCGCTGCGCCTGTGGACCCCGATTTCATTCCAGCTTGTAAAGATCCAAGTCTAGCTACTACGCCAGCTATTCGCTCCTTACATGATGGTAGTTACTGGGCCGAGCAAACCAAAGGTTTTGACTACTCACGAGAAGATCTGGTTGAGGCTGATGTATTTAACCCCATTCTCTGGAGAGGAATTAAGGGTGATAACGTTCCCTATCCGAAAAAACGTAGCGGCGAAGATCTTAGTCAAAACCGCGATCAACTGCTTAAGAATGGGAATTAAGTAAAATACAACACTTGGTTTAAAGGCGCTTGAATAATTCTGTTAGCTAATAAACAAGAATTTTCAGCTACGCTACTGTGATCCCACGTTTTTAAGCGTGGGACTCACTTTTGAAATCGCTGAGTATCCGCAAGATGCTGATATTACCAACCGAAAAGTACTGATGCGAAACGACTGAATGCGATCGCCCATATAGAGCCTGTCACTCCAATAGCAACTAACACATAAGTGAAAAATTTACCAAGTTCAGGATGAATTCCCAGTGCCTTGTCTTCCTGACCTGCGGTGAAAAATAAAGACCAAGCTTGATTGACAGTAATTGTCTTAAAATTGTTGAAATCCGGTCTAAATACAACAGGTCCAACTAGGTCTTTTTGAGGATAATCAAAGTCAGTTCTCATATCATTTCTCCAATTTGCATCACAATTCAGTAATAATTAGGCAGTATGTTTAGAAGTTTACACAGCTTCCTGCCGGAATGTGCGTAGCTTTGAGCTCGCGGTACCAACTGCCAAGCACTGAATACTTACATGATAAGTATTCAACCGAACATAAAATTACAGGTTGGTTAGCCATCCAATCAAACCTTGTCCGGTGATGGCTTCAACTGCAATCAGTGCAATAAAACCAATCATAGCCAAACGCCCATTCAGTCTCTCAGCATATGGGGTAAAACCAATTTGTGGAGCCTGTTCCACGTACATCTTAGGTTCAATTGCGTAGTTGTTGAGGCGGTTTCCTTCTTCTACTACATAGCTACGTTGTGTCATAGTTCTTTCCTTTATCTTGTTGTTATCTGTTAACTAATGTAACTTATTGTAAATATTTTTTTCAAGTACTTGACAAAGCTATTTATGTAGTAAAAACCGTATTATAAGTTCGGTATACCGTACTAGAGAATGAACAGTAGGTGAAAAAAATGTCTCCTAGTAGACCATAATCTTTAAAAACCTGAAGACCATTCTTGGTAAAACCCTTACTGAAAGGGGCTTTTGGGATAACACTGTATCCGGTTTTTAGTGGTGATGGTCTACTAGTCTCCTTCAATACCCTTCACATCAGACTTTTTACCCGTGTTCATCGGCTTAAGAGTAAAGTCCACACCCATTCTCAGGACTTCAGTCTCAAGGTATAGATGAATGTGGCTGGACTTCACTACGATCCATAGTGTTTTGAGCTACAGAAATCCCTGAGGAGGCGGCAATGAGAGCAACAGTTTACCACGGTCCAGGCGATGTGCGAGTTGATAACGTTCCTGACCCAACAATACAGCAACCGACTGATGCGATTGTTAGGATTACCCATGCCTGTATCTGCGGTTCCGATCTCTGGTTTTATCGTGGACTCGATGACTGGAAATCGGGTTGGCGGACGGGACACGAGTGGATGGGGATTGTTGAGGAAGTCGGTTCCGAAGTCCGTAATCTGAAAAAAGGCGATCGCGTCCTAGCCCCCTTTGCGTTTTCTGACGGTATGTGCGAATTCTGCGGTCAAGGATTGCAGACATCCTGTATCCAAGGTGGCTTTTGGGGTGGAGTTAACGACGGCGGACAAGCAGAAGCAGTACGCGCACCACTGGCTGACGGCACCCTAGTTGTTATCCCTCCCGCAGTTGAAGGCGACAATGCCATGTTGAAAGCAATTTTGCCCGTGACTGATGTCATGTCAACAGGGCATCATGCCGCAGTTTCTGCCGGAGTGCAGCCCGGAGGTATAGCAGCAGTGATTGGCGATGGCGCTGTTGGGCTGTGTGGCGTACTGGCAGCAAAGCGGTTGGGAGCTGATCGCATTATCATTGTCGGTCGTCATGAGAACCGTTTGGAAATTGCGCGGCGTTTCGGGGCTACCGATGTGGTGACTAGTAAAGATGAGCAGGCGGTAGGCGAAGTGATGGAGATGACAAAGGGCGGTGCGCCATCGGTACTGGAATGCGTGGGGACAGAATCATCTATGGACACGGCCATCTCAATTGCGCGTCCTGGTGGTGCGATCGGCTATGTGGGAGTTCCCCACGGTAGCGAGACAATCAAACTGTCGCGGATGTTTCTGTCCAACGTGACATTACGCGGAGGAGTTGCTCCTGCCCGTCATTACATTCCCGAACTGCTTGCCGATATTGTTGCTGGTAAGCTTGATCCAACCCCTGTCCTGGATCACACCGTGAACCTTGACGGCGTCCCCTCTGGCTACGCAGCGATGGACAACAGAGAAGCAATCAAGGTGATGGTGCAACTTTAACTATTCAGCTATCCTGAGGGTCTGCAACTAAAAAAAATGTATTTTTTTATACATAATTAGCGCCTCTGTTCTCTGCCTTGCCTAAATCGGTTACTTGCGAATACCAAACCGGAGGTTGGTTGTCAACAATTGCTTAGGGGTAAAAGCCTAAATTGTATATTAAAATACATTTAAATTTAAGTATAGCAGTAGAGATACCTTTCTTTTTGACTGTCAGAGCAAGATGTTACCTGGCTGTCAGATAACCCCTATAAAGATTTTAAATTATTTTAATAAACAGGTAAGCTATCAGAAGTTTCAATCAGCAAAACGAGGATTTTATGAGTACATGTAAGCATCTTAATCAGATCCATAAAGTGGAATCAAGTGTAAAGGGTTGTGAGGAGTGTTTGAAAATGGGCGATCGCTGGGTGCATCTGCGCCAGTGTCTAATTTGCGGTCACATTGGTTGCTGTGATTCGTCAAAAAATAAACACGCAACTAAGCATTTCCACGCGACAGAGCATCCCATTGTTCAGTCCATTGAGCCAGGAGAAGACTGGCGGTGGTGCTACATCGATCGCACTTTTGTTTAATCGTGTTCAGAAAATTTTTTAGGAGACAACCGCGCTTGCGTGTTACTAGTGATGCTTAACAAGAGCGCCATGTCTACCCTGATCACCGATACCTCCTTTGAACCCCACCTCGCTTGCTTTGGAGGGGTATAGGGGGAATTTGCAAAACAGCGTTATCTCTCAAGCTGGCACAGAAAATTCAGGGACAGTTTGAGGATGTTATCTGGCGATACGGCTTCAGCCGTTGGCTTCGCTATCGCGCTCCTTCCAAAAGCAATAATTCTGTTTCTCTTTGAAATCTCAGATTTCATTCAGTTTTATTCATCTGTTGCTCACAGACAAATCATCTTCATCCAGCATGATTAAATCATTCGGGAAATTAACCATCAAAGCCTACAGAGTACATGAGGTACATACGGAAGTACCTTAAAACCATACTGCATCAGAATCAAAATTGAGAATATATGAAACGCCTAATCCTAGCCTTATTCGTCATGAGTTGTGCGCTGACAGTAACTCAGAGAGCTTACGCAAACATTATTAATGTTTCTGATAGCGAAACTGCCCCAGCAAGTCAAGCTGCTGCACTAGTGACTCAACCAGTCATGATTAGCCGTGCTGCTGGTGATAGTGTCAACCAAGCTAACAGACTAAAAGAAGTTGCTAATTCAATTGGGGGGGTACACAATCAACTATCTCCATCGTTTAACCCACTTGACTTTTTCAAAAATCCATCTGCTAGCCTTAAACAATTTTTTCAGGAAAATCAAAATCAGCAACCTCAACAAATTGACCCGTTGGGCGTTTCCAAAGTTCCTCCACTCGATTCCGAAAATATTGGCTCAATTAATGTGCCAGTGATTCACTTCTAAAAGCACATGAATCCATCTTAAAAAGTAA
>CAZZVG010000050.1:0-12816 GCA_964657295.1 Iningainema sp.
AGACAAAATACTGTTAAGTGCTACAACCATAACAGGATTCTTCATGCCATATAGACGGCGAAAGGTTGTACGTAGAATTTCATGTCGATTGATAATTTCCTGTAAGGCGCTTTTTAAAACCTCTGGTTTGAGATTTCCTTCAAGCACAAGGACACATTGAGCACAATAACCTAAACTACATTGCTGCAATGACCAAAGACGCTTTTGTTGGGGGGAAAGCTGAAAGCCTTCATAAGTAATATTTTGCATCTATTTGTGCCCTCTTTTGACAAAGTAAGCATAAGTTTCGTCTAAACTACGTTGATCTATAGGAATCTTGTCTGATTTATGAAAGGGATTTTAGATAAAACCCAGATAATGCGGGCTTTTCGGTTTCAGTATGTTTTCAAAAATCAAATTGGAGTCTTATAGATGATGACTCACTGAATTTTTTTACGACTAACAAAGCAGACTCTTTCACCTAATGTTTGCTCTAGTCCCAAATCGCGTTTCACATCATAGATCTTAACTTCCGTGAAGCCTACTTTTTCCAGAGCGGTCTGGACATCTGCCAGAGAATAGAGTTTTAAGAGAAATGTCCTATCTAAACGTTGCCACATTCCATTGACAAATTCAAATATAGTAGTATCTTTTCTACCAAGTTTGTTTTCTGAATCATAGCTCCAAATATCAACCCAGACATGATCATCTTTGACTCCACCACCAGAATCACTTTTCATCCAAGATTGACACAATTCTTCTATATACATTTCACATCCAAATATACCATTATCAAGTAATGCTTCATAGGCATTATGTAAGGCATTTTCCAGTTCCTCAATACTGAGGATATAGTTAAAGACAGCATCTGTTGAAATAGCTGCATGGAAGGTAGGCGGCAATTTGAAAAAACGTGCGTCATCCAGAATAAAATTGACACTTGGTGCATTTTGCCGAGCAACGTCAAGCATTCTTTCAGAGCTATCAAGCCCAGTGACTTGATACCCTTTTTTTAGCAGCCGTTGTGCGATTTGTCCTGTACCACAACCGAGATCAAAAATATGTGCCCCTTCTGGAATATATTTTAGTATCAATTTATCCATGCAATCCAATGCCATGTCATGGCGGTCTAATGGATCTTTCAAGTCGTAAATAGAAGCTATAGCATCATGATTACTATTGCGTTGTTTGGAAGACATTCATTTTCTCTCCTATTTTGATATCCACAGATCTTTAATTTATATTTTTTCTTTTTTACCCTCTTTTCATGAACTCCCTGATTGCGCTTCCTTAAGCATTTCCCCCATTGCCACCACAATTTTGCGGGAACCTGAATAAGAATTACGTCCGTGGGCAGTCAACATGTTATCTAGCATCAAAATATCTTTCTGTTGCCAAGGAAAACTCATCTTTGACTGCTGATAAACTTCATTAATTTCTGCAATAACTTCGTCTTCTATAGGACTCCCGTCTCCGTAATAAACATTACGTGGTAGCTGTTTATTTCCAAATGTGGACAACAGAGAGTCTCGAACTTCTGCATCTAAGTACGCTATATGATGCAACTGTATTTGATTGAAAAATACAGGCTCACCAGTTTTTGGATGTACTGCTAAGGCTGGACGAACTTGGCGAGTAACCAGACCATTATTATCATACCATTCAAAATCAATTTGAGATTGACTGCAATAATTTTCTACTTCAGATTTGTCATTAGTGCGAAAAAAGTCTTGCCAGCTTACATCTAGAATGTCAGTGTAGTTACGAACGTACAAAAATTGTTTTTGAGCTAGTTTTTCTCTCAGCTTGGGATTAAGTATTTTATAAGCTTTTCGACAGTCTACAATTGGCGTATCTCCGCCTTTTTGTGCTGGTTGGACGCAGAAAAACAAAATTTTTAAGGGCCATTGATGTAAGTGCGAGCTTTCATTGTGGAAAAGGATGGCTTTGTCAGGTGGATAAGGAGTAGAAGCATAAACTTTACCGCTTTCTCCAGCACGAGGTAAGTCGCCATACTCACCGAATAAGTCAGGACAAATTGCTTGAGCAATACTTTCAAATTCTGAGACAGAATCTACATTAAAACCTCGAAATAGAATCGCTCCATGTTTCAATAATTCTGTCTCTATAAATTCCCGGTTAGTTTTAGCCCAAGCCACTAAATCAACATTGCAAGCAGCAGGCTGAATAACTAGAGGAAATGTTTGTCCTGGTTGGAGATAATCAGTGACTACCAATTTTTCTTGTGATAAGCTGACAGCCTTGGGGGCAATACTGATAAACTTTTCGCGCTTCAAGGCTTTGCGCTCTCTTTTTTGGATAACTTGTTGTTTTCTTTCTTCTTCAGTCAGCATTTCTAAATTGCTTAGCCGTGCATCAGGTTGGGAAATAATGCTATTAAGTAGTGTCTCAAAGTGACCTGCCATACGAGTTATAGTGAGCGGATCGAATAGGTCAGCATTATACTGCCACTTGCCGAAGATTCCTTGCTCTGTTTCCGTCAAAAATAACGCTAAATCAAACCTTGCCACTTTGTTTTCAACTTCCAACTGGCTCAATGTCAGTCCTGGTAATTCTAAAGGTGGCATTGGGGCGTTTTGGAGGACAAACAACACCTGAAATAGTGGCGATGTATTCCTCCAATTCCGCTCAGGTTGTAAAGCTTTGACTAATTCCTCAAAAGGCAAATCTTGATGAGCATAAGCTCCTAATGCTACAGAGCGCACTCGTTTGAGCAACTCCCGGAAACTGGGGTTATTAGAAAGGTCTGTGCGTAAGACAAGCAGATTGACAAAAAAGCCAATTAATAGCTCAGTTTCTACTCGATTACGATTAGCGACATCAGTGCCAACAACAATGTCATCTTGATTGGTATAGCGTTGTAGCAATATCTGAAAACTTGCTACCAGGGTCATGAATAAGGTGACACCCTCTTGACGCGAGAGTGCTTGCAATCCTTGAGAGACGTTAGAGGGAATAAGAAAAGATTGAGTCGCGCCTTTGTTAGTTTTAACTTCTGTTCGCGGACGAGTTGTAGGTAATTGCAGTACAGGAAGGTTGTTTCCTAATTGCTGTTTCCAGTAACTCAGTTGAGCTTCCAGTGTTTTTCCTTGTAACCTCTGTCGTTGCCATACGGCAAAGTCTGCGTACTGTATGGGTAATTCTGAAAGTGGAGAAGGTTTGTCAGTACAAAAGGCTTCATAAAGCGCTGTCACCTCACGCACTAACACACCAATTGACCAGCCATCAGAGGCAATATGGTGCATGGTCAATAGCAGTATATGCTCTTGTTCACTTAGGCGTAGTAATCTTACTCGCAGCAGAAGCTCACTTTTTAGGTCAAAGGGTTGTTGCGCCTCGACCAATGCCAGTTGTCTGACAGTACTATCTTGTTGCTCAAAAGATAACTCACTCAGATCGAGTATTGGTAACAGTAGTAGTGTCATTGATGAGATGACTGCTATTGATCGCCCTTCCACTGTCTTAAAATTAGTTCGCAAAGCTTCGTGGCGGCAGAGAATTTCAGTCAAACTTTGTTCTAGTGCTATTAGGTTCAACTGTCCTTCTAAGCGAATAGCAGTAGGCATGTTATATAACGGGCTTTCTGGCTCTAACTGAGTGAGAAACCACAGTCGCTGCTGAGCAAAAGATAGGGGTAACTGTTGGGAACGTGAAATGCGCTCAATGTTTGTTGCGTCAAGTCCTGAGTCTGCTTTGCTGGCTTTCTCAATTTCTGTAGCTAACTCTGCTACTGTAGGCTTGTCAAACAAGCGATGCAAAGGAAGCTTTACTTCAAAAACTTTTTGGATCTGGGAAATGACACGAGTAGCTAGAAGAGAGTGCCCGCCTAATTTAAAGAAGTTACTGTGAATGCCTACTTGATCCAGATCGAGAATCTCTGCCCAGATTCCAGCTAGTATCTCCTCAACAGGGTTAGAAGGAGCCACAAAGATTTCTTCCGACTCAATCTGTGTTATACCAGATGCTGCCAGCGATCGCCTGTCCACTTTACCGTTAGGTGTCAGTGGCAGTGCCTCTAGTGTCACAAAAGTGGAGGGAACCATATACTCAGGCAGTTTCTGCTGTAGAAAACGGCGTAGCTGTGGCACAAGATCGCGAGTCCATTTTGCCTTCAACGGATTATTGGCATAAAACATCCAAGGTTTGGGGCGAACTGTTTCACCAGGGAAAGAAGGAACTATTTCTTGAAATTCTGCATTCTGGTTTAGATTTGGAATGATATATGCAAGCAAGCGTTTGTTGCTTGCTTGGTTGTCTTGCACCAAGACTACACCTTGTTGTACAGCTGGGTGTTCGCTCAGCAAAGCTTCAATCTCTCCGAGTTCAATGCGGAATCCCCGGACTTTTACTTGATGATCAATTCGCCCTAAATACTCAATAGTTTTGTCTAGTCGATAGCGAACTAAGTCCCCAGTTTTGTACAACCGGGAAGTTGAAGCGTTGTTAAACGGGTTAGGGATAAACTTCTGTGCTGTGAGTTGTGGTTGGTTAAGATAACCACGAGCAAGTCCGACACCGCCAATGTGCAATTCCCCAAGAACTCCTACAGGAACTAGTTGTTGGTGTGAGTCCAGGATATAAAATTGCGTGTTGGCAATTGGTCGCCCAATTGGTATTATGTTGTCTGTTTCTTTTTGGTCTGAATTGCTTTCTATCATTCGGACAGATGACCAAATGGTAGTTTCAGTCGGACCGTATAAATTCCATACTTGGGTACCACGTTCGAGCAACTGATTAGCAAGGGAGCGATCAAGAGCTTCACCACCGCAAAGGATTTTCAATTGCCGATTGTCCTGCCACCCAGCAGATAGCAATAGTCGCCAGGTTGCTGGTGTGGCTTGCATAATTGTGGTATTTAACAAAGTCAACCGTTCTAGCAGTTGGGTTCCGTCAACAGCAATTTCACGAGTGATTAATACTAAACGAGCACCTACAATCAACGGTAGATACAATTCCAGTGCTGCGATATCAAACGACAATGTAGTGACTGATAATAAAATATCTTCTTTAGTCAACTTCAAATTCTGACGCATTGCACTTAAGAAGTTAACTAAAGCACCGTGACTAATTTGCACTCCTTTAGGCTTACCCGTTGAGCCTGAGGTGTAAATCACATACACTAAATCTTTAGTAGTTGCTTGGTTTATAGAATGGCAATTGCTTTGTTCGTCAATCTCCTGCCAGTTTGTATCAAGGCACACTACCTTTGCTTTATGTTCCGGTAAAGCTGCTACCAACTTCTTTTGAGTCAGCAGGACTGAAACTTTGGCATCTTCTAGCATGAATGCTAAGCGATCGTGTGGATACGCTGGATCGAGCGGCACATAAGCGCCACCGGCTTTGAGGATGCCCAACAGTCCGATGAGCATAAAGAGCGATCGCTCTGTGCAAATTCCCACCAGTACCTCTGGTCCCACACCTAACATTTGCAAATAGTGTGCTAGCTGATTGGCACGAACATTCAATTCGTGATAAGTCAGTTGCTGATCTTCAAAAACGACTGCTATGGCATTTGGTGTTTGTTCTACTTGAGCCTCAAATAACTGATGAATACAAATAGAGGGGTAATCAGCCGATGTTTGATTCCAATCTACGAGCAGTTGCTGTTGTTCTGTTGCACTCAAGATTGGCAAGTCAGATAAATGCTGATCGGGATTGGCGACAATACCTTCCAGTAGTGTCTGGAAATGTGCTTGCATCCGTTCAATGGTAGCAGCATCAAATAAGTCGCTATTGTACTCGAACACCCCCATGAGTCCTTGTTCAGTTTCCGTCAAAAAAACGGTTAGATCAAACATGGCTGTTTCGGTTTCTACTTCCATCGGACTCAAGCTCAAGTCTGGAAGCTTCAACACCTCCATTGGGGCATTCTGCAAAATAAACATTACCTGAAACAGTGGCGTGTAGCTTAAATTGCGCTCTGGCTGTAGCTCTTCTACAAGCTGCTCAAAGGGCAAATCTTGGTGAGCATATGCATCCAAGGTGATCTCTCGAATCCGTCGCAGTAATTCTTTGAAGCTTGGATTTTCCGAAAGGTCAGTACGCAGTACAAGGGTATTGACAAAAAAGCCGATTAGACCTTCTATTTCTTTACGATTACGGTTGGCAATAGGAGAGCCAATCAAAATATCTGCTTGATTTGTGTAGCGATAGAGTAGTGTCTTGAACGCCGCCAGCAAAGTCATAAACAGAGTCACTGCTTCCCGGTGTGAAAAAGACTTGAGTGCCTCGGTTAGAGTTTTGGAAATTTGCCACGGCTGTTTTCTGCCCCTAAAGGTTTGAATGGCTGGTCGAGGTCTGTCGGTTGGAAGTTGCAGCACAGGCAACTTCCCGCCTAATTGTTGTTTCCAGTAAGTCATCTGGAACGACTGTACTGTTTGCAGCCACCGTCGTTGCCATATAGCAAAGTCTGCATATTGAACAGGCAATTCAGGCAGTGACGTTAGCGTAGCGTGCCCGTGCCGTTCGCGTAGGGGTTTGTTGCTATAGAATGATTCGTAGAGTGCAATAATTTCGTGAATAATCACCCCTGCTGACCAACCGTCTGCAACAATATGGTGTATGGTGAATACCAACACATGTTCCTCTTCCTTCAACCGTAACAAGGTAGTTCGTAGCAATGCATCTTGAGTCAAGTCAAAAGACTGCCGCACTTGTGAGCGAACTAGCCGCCGAACCTCGGCAACTCGTTTTTCTTCTGATAATTCACCCAAATTTATAATCGGCAGAGTTATATTCAGCGCTGAAGCAATTTCCTGGACGGGACGCCCATCTACGTCCCTGAAATTTGTACGCAATACTTCGTGACGCCGTACAATTTCGTTCAAGCTTTGCTCCAGTGCTGCCACGTTGAGCGAACCTTTCAGTATTAACCCTCGGCAAATGTTGTAAAAAGGGGTACCTGATTCAAGTTGATCGAGAAACCACAATCGCTGCTGGGCAAAAGACAAAGGTAACTCTCCCTCCCGCGAAACGTGCTCAATTGGCAGAAGTTCCAGTTTCTGCCCAGCCCTCACTACGGTTTCAATCAGTTCAGCTAGTCCCGCTAATGTCGGTGTTTCAAACAAACTACGTAAGCGTAATTCCACTTGGAAGGTTTCGCGTATTTGGGAAACAACTTGCGTGGCTAACAATGAGTGCCCTCCCAAATCAAAAAAGTTATCATGGATACCTACGTATTCAGTACCAAGAACTCTAGCCCAAATCCCAGCAAGGACCTCCTCAACTGGCGTGCGGGGAGCCACGAAGCTTTTTGCTATCTCTGCTCGTACTTGCTCAGGTGCTGGCAATGCCTGACGATCTAACTTACCACTGGGAGTTAGCGGCAGTGCCTTTAGGATAACAAACGTTGAAGGCACCATATACTCAGGTAATTTTGCTCGCAGATAACTACGCAGTTCTTCAACTTTGCAGGTAGATTCTTGGGATGGCACTACATATGCAGCTAAATACTTTTGACCGGACTCTGAATCTCGTGCGACTGCTGCAACCTGCTGCACGCTTGGATACTGGGCAAGCATAGCTTCAATTTCTGCTAGTTCAATGCGAAAGCCACGAATCTTGACTTGGTAGTCGCTACGACCAATAAACTCAATTGTGCCATCTTTTAAATAACGTCCTAAGTCCCCAGTTTTATAAAGTCGCGCCCCAACTTCAAGACTATAGGGATTGGGAATAAACCTAAGGGCAGTTAAATCGGGACGATTGAGATAGCCTTCACCCAAACCCAAGCCACCGATGTACAGTTCGCCGGGAACTCCAATTGGCAATGGTTGTAGGTGTGCATCTAACAGATAGATTTGCGTATTGGCAATTGGGCGACCAAGAGGAATCACTTTCACCCGCTCATCAAGTTGGGCAGAAATCGGATTAACTGCAACAATTCCACAGGTTTCCGTCTGACCAAACATACTTATTAAGCGTGCATTATGCTGGAATCCAAACCGCCAATTGGTGGGAATATCCGATAGTAGTGGTTCACTTGCAGACACAATTAAGCACAGTTTGTTATCCAAAAGAACTTGTCTTGACTCTGGTTCTAAGCTGGATATTGCATGATTACAGTTGCGCCAGTAAGAGGGAACGATATCGATAACCGTGACATTGTGTTGCTTAATTGCTGCAAACAGCTCTAGCGGGTCTTTTCTCTGTTCAGAAGTCGCAATTGTGACAGTAGCGCCACCAGTCAGAGGCACCATTAACTGTCTGACAGAAGATGAGAAGGCAATTGATGCTGTGTGTAGATACACATCTTCTACTCTAATACCCTGTGCTTTTTGCATCGCCTGCACGTAATGGCACAAATTAGCATGTGTGACTCTAACCCCTTTTGGTGTTCCAGTTGAGCCAGAAGTATAAATCACATAAGCTAAGTTGTTAATAAATGCTGTCTGATTTAAGTTATCTTCTGACTGCTGTGCAATCAAATACCAATTTGTATCCAGACAAACAACTTGCGCTGTATGTTCAGGTAGTTCTGGTATTAAAGATTCCTGCGTTAACAACACTCTTGGCTGAGCATTCTGCAACATGAAAGCTAAGCGCTCTTTTGGATATGCTGGATCTAGAGGCACGTAAGCTCCTCCAGCTTTGAGTATGCCAAGGATACCAAGAATCATTAAGGGTGAGCGGTCTACGTACAACCCCACCAAGACTTCACCTCCAACTCCCAACTGCTGCAAGTAGTGAGCTACTTTGTTGGCGGAACTGTTAAGTTCACCATAAGTCAGTGGCTGATCTGCAAAAACTATAGCAACCTTGTTTGGAGTGTTAGCCACCCTTTCTTCAAAAAGTTGGTGAATGCACTTATCTAATCGGTAATCGAGCTTAGTGTTGTTAAATTCTACCAATAATTGCTGCTGTTCAATTTCGCTGAGAATTTGTAACTTACTTATAGCCGCATCTGGATAGGTTATTGCACTCTCTACTAATGTTTGCAACTGCCCAGCCAAGCGTTGAATATCTTCTGCCTCAAATAAGTTAGTATCGTAGCTAAGTACTACATTGATACAATCATCTTGAGAAACACAATTAAGTTTAACTTTGAATCTATCGGTGCAGACGTATTGCTGGTAAATAGAAAATGATACACCAACGACCTCATGCTTTTCTGGCTGTTCTTCAAACTCGAAACAGAATGGGAAAAATTGTGGTGTATTTGGAGGTAGTCCTACTAGTTGCCCCCAGGTAAAGTACTCCTGATACTGATAAACACTTGCGATATGATTGTGAATTTTATCTAAAATTTTATAAAAATTACTGTCTTCACTTAACTGACTATGTAACGGTAAATATTTAGAGAACAGCCCTAAAGCTAATTCTATTTCTTCATGCTTACGTCCATCCGCTGCAACACCAATCACTAAATTATTTTGCCCTGTAAGACGCCATAGTAGAATATTCCAGCAAGCTATAAAAACTTCAGCAACTGAAGAATTCTGTTGTTTAGCTAGCATGGTAATTTTGGCTGACAAATGGCAATCTATTCTGAAAGTATAAAATTCAGGACGAAATCCTGACTCAGAAATAAATTGTTTTTCTAAGGGAAGTTGTAATACCAATAGGTCAGAAAAATCCTGCTCACGCCAATAGTTTTTTCCTGCTTCTGTATCTTCTCCTGCTATTAACTCATTTTGCCATGCGGCTAAGTCTGCGTATTGTAGTGGTTCGTTAGAGAACTCCTCCTGATGACAGATAGCTGCGTAAGACTTACTAAGGTCTTTTAGCAAGTTTTTGGTTGTAGCAGTATCAGCACAAAGTGCTGGCAAGCTGATGAATAAAATATACTTTAATGAGGATAGAGTTATTAGACATGACTGTAAAACTGGTCCCTGTTCTAAGTTAAATTCCTGTTGATTAAACTGATTAAATAATATTTTTAATTTAGCCTTTTGTTCTTCAAATGTATCGTTTTTAAAATCATAGTTCTGACTCCAGGACATGTCTTGCTCTGCAATAACTTGTAGCGGAATATTCATTCCTGGCAAATATCTATAGGTGGTACGAAGAATCTCATATCGATTAATAACTTGCTCTAATGCTGCTTTTAAATTTATGATATCGAGATTTCCTTCAATCAAAATAGCACACTGAACACGATAAGGAAAACTATCAGTTTGTTGTAACTGCCACAGATGTTTTTGCTGGGGTGAGAGTTGAAATCCCTCAATTTCCTTGAGCATTTTGAATCTCCATGCAAAAGTTGAAAGTTGTGTAGATAGTGGTTGACTTAAAACAAAGTTTCAAGATTTTTGCTGCTGAATGGTTCTGCCATTCCCACAACAACTTTTCGTCTGCCTAAAAATGGTTGTCGCCCATGTGCTGTTAGCATATTGTCGAGCATCAAAATATCTCCAGCCTGCCAAGAAAAAATAACCGTTTCTTGTTGATAAGCTCTGCGAATTTCATCTAGCACATCAGGCTCAATGGGTGAGCCATCGCCGTAATACGTGTTATGTGGTAGTTCTTCTTCTGCGAACTCTGCTAACAATGCCTTGCGGATAATTGGCTCTAAAGTTGAGACATGAAAAAAGACAGCATGATTGAACCAAACCATTTCGTTAGTGTCTGGATGTAGGGCAACCGCTGGGCGAGTTTGGCGAGTTCTCAATTTATTTCCCTGTTTCCACTCAAACTCGATTTCATTGTTTCGACAAAATGCTTCGACATCTGCCAGATTCGTGGTTTGAAAGACTGTTTGCCAAGGTAAGCCAAAGCCATCACCGAAGTTGCGGACATACATGACTTGTTTTTCGAGGAAGCGATCGCAAATTTTGGACTCAATCCGTTTGTATAATTTCCGAGTGTCAGCAATGGGTGTCTCTCCACCTTGTTGCGCAGGTGTGACGCAGTGAAAGAAGATTTTTAGGGGCCAAGTGGCGGCATAGGAGTTCTCACTATGGAGAAAAATACTTTGATTAGCTGGATGGTCAGTGGAGGTATAAATATTACCTTGGATAGGACTCCGGGGTGAAGAGCGATCGCAGTATTCCAGTAATTCTCCAGAAACTGTTTGGATAAACTTCTCAAACTCCCCCACTTCTTTGATGTGGAAGCTGCGGAATAAGATTCCTCCATATTTTAACAAAGACTTTACAATCAATTCTTGATTCTTAGTAGCCCATGCGACTAAATTAACTCCCTCAACAATAGGGTGTATCAGCAGCGGTAGCGACGTTTCGGGTATCAGGAGTGATGCTTGAATTAATTCGCTAACAACATGACGTCTAGCAGTTTTTAAGGTTTTGAGACTGGTATTTGCAGAATTGGAACTTTTCATAAGCTATGACACGTTTAAAGGTATTTATTCATGAGTCTTTTGAGTACCATAAAACGCTCCTAATTTTTTTAAGTCATTTTGGTAGATTAAAGGAATAAAGCTATGTTTTAAGTTTTGGATAAAATCTTTGTGGAATTGTACTAAACTCATTGATCTTCTTCCTATATCTTCCAATTGCTATAAAGCATTTTTATGATCCCCGAATAGCTGTCCGTTTGCTCAGTCTGAGCTTTTGTAGACTAATAGATTCCAGTTCTATTTGTTGAATTTGCTGTTGCTCTTTGTCAGCGTCAGCAAGAATGGCAGCTAACTCATTCAGCCTCATTTCTGGCTGTGTAACGATATGTCGCAGTAATGTCTCAAAATGGTTCGCTATCCGAGTGATTGTTGTTGCGTCAAACAAGTCTGTTTTGTACTCAAAAGAGCCATTAAAACCTTCTGAGCTTTCCCAGAGACTGAGTTTCAAATCAAATTTCGACGTACTGCTATCTACTTCCAAAGGTTGCCAGGTCAACCCTGAAAGTATTATTGATGGGATCGGAGCATTTTGGAGGATAAACATCACCTGAAACAGTGGGTTGTGGCTCAAATTCCGCTCTGGCTGCAATTCTTCTACTAACTTTTCAAAGGGTAAGTCTTGATGAGCATAGGCTCCCAGAGCCACTTCGCGTACCCGGTCTAATAATTCACGGAAACTCGGATTTCCTGAGAGTTTTGTACGTAGAACCAAGGTATTGATGAAGAACCCTATTAGCCCTTGAGTTTCCGCTCTCGTACGACCTGCAACAGGCGAACCTACTATTATTTCTTCTTGGTTTGAGTAGCAGTATAACAAAATCTTGAACACTGTCAAAAGTGTCATAAACTGAGTGACACCTTCCTGTCGATTCAAGTTGTTAACTGCTTGGCTGAGAGCTTTAGAAAACGCCAGAAATTGCTTTTTGCCAGTAAATGTTTGTATAGTTGGTCGCGGTCTGTCGGTGGGAAGTAGCAGTACAGGTAAACTACCGCTTAATTGCTGCTTCCAGTAATTCACCTGATTATGAAGTACTTCTCCTTGTAACCACTGTTTCTGCCAATAAGCAAAATCTGCATATTGGATGGGAAGTTCAGGAAGTTGCAAGGGTAAACCATGAGAGAAAGCTTTGTAAATCTCTGCCAGCTCTTGAATAAGAATCCCAATAGACCAGCCATCCGAAATGATGTGGTGCATAACTAACAATAGCATATGCTCCTGTTTTGTCAAACGTAGGAGTTTAGTTCGCAGGAGTGGTGCTTGGGACAAGTTGAAAGGCTGCTGAGCAAACTCAGTAGCAATGCACAAAGCTGACTCTATATTTGCTGACGGTAAATCTACAACTGGCAAGGTCAATTTTAAAGTAGGAGCGTTAGCGCAGCTGTCCGCAGGAATCGCTTGGATTGGTCGTCCTTGTACTGCCGAAAAGCTTGTTCGCAATGCTTCATGACGTCCCACGACTTCGTTAAGACTTTGTTCTAAGATCGCTGTGTTTAGCTCCCCAGTTAAATGCACAGCAATC
>CAZZVG010000051.1:0-12758 GCA_964657295.1 Iningainema sp.
CTAGGGGATAAAGATGTAAACCCTAGTAATAACGGAGTACTAGGGGATAAAGAGGTAAACCCTAGTAAAGACATCTCCCCTAGTAAAATGCGACGTGACAAAGGGGAGGGAAGCGGAACTATCCATTGGCGCATTATTACCAAAAATGGTAAGGATTACCCGCAGGCTTATTATCATTATGAGTTTTGGAATGAAGGCTCGCGCCTTATTAAAAGTACCAAATACATTCCTAAACGTTTCTTATCAAGAATACAAGAGCGAGAAGCCCACAAAGCACCAGTGAGGGAAGTATTGAAGTTGTTAGGGGTAAAAATTTAAACTTGTTGCTGTTTGATGGTTCCGAAACATTTGTTGTATGGTTTTTTTGATGTTCGGCACCTTACAGCAGTAGCCCAAAGCTATGTCTGACGACATTCTACGACCTGACTTTTAAGATAGACTTACAGTATCAAACTTTCGTAAATCTTAGTATAGCATGTCTCGTTGGTTTAATACCGCAGGTCCTTGCCAAGCCGATATTCATTACATGCTGTCGCCAACCAGTCGATTGCCAGATTTAGAGCTACTAATTGAACAACGTAGCTATTTTGTCATTCATGCACCTCGCCAAACGGGTAAAACCACCGCAATGCTTGCGCTAGCTGAAGAACTAACGAGTAGTGGTCACTATGCGGCAGTTATGGTGTCGGCAGAAGTGGGGAGTCCTTTTCGTCATGATCTAGGTGCTGCAGAATTGGCAATTCTCGGCTCTTGGCGAAATATGATTGCAGTCCGTTTACCTCAAGATTTGCAACCTCCGACTTGGGTTTATGAAGAACCGGGACAGAGAATTCAAGCTAGTTTACAGGCTTGGGCTCAAGCTTCTGCACGACCGTTAGTATTACTTATAGATGAGATTGACTCTCTTCAAGATGAAGCATTGATTTCGGTTTTACGACAGTTACGCGATGGCTACCCCAACCGTCCTAAAAATTTTCCGTCGTCGGTAGGGTTAATCGGTTTACGAGATGTTCGTGATTACAAGGTAGCATCTGGTGGAAGTGAGCGATTAAATACATCAAGTCCCTTTAATATTAAAGTCCGTTCCATAACATTGAGGAATTTTAATGCTACAGAAGTTGTAGAACTCTACCAGCAACATACTGACGATACTGGACAAGTGTTTACCCCTGAAGCAATCGAAACAGCATTTGATTTGACTCAAGGACAGCCTTGGTTAGTCAATGCGCTTGCTAAAGAAGTTGTAGAACAGCTTGTGAAGGATACAAATGTAGCAATTACACATGAACATGTTTTAAAAGCAAAGGAAATACTAATTGCACGTCAAGACACTCATCTTGATTCTCTAACTGAAAGACTCCGAGAACCAAGAATAAAAGCAATTATTGAACCGATGCTAGCAGGCCAAGCATTGGGAGATACTCCGTCGGATGACCGACAATATTTGATTGACTTAGGGTTGTTGCGACGCGATCCAGCAGCAGGACTGACGATCGCAAATCCTATTTACCGCGAGGTAATTCCTCGTGTTTTAGTGCAAGGCACTCAAGATAGCTTACCTTACATTAGTCCGAGCTGGTTAACTCCAGATGGCGAGTTAGATATCGATATCTTATTACAGACATTCTTGGCATTCTGGCGTCAGCACGGTGAACCATTACTTGGTAGCGCAGTGTATCATGAAATTGCACCACATATAGTACTGATGGCGTTTTTGCATCGCGTTGTCAATGGAGGTGGAACTCTTGAACGCGAATATGCAATTGGACGCGATCGCATGGACTTGTGTTTAAAATATGGAAATCTAACTTTAGGAATTGAATTAAAAGTTTGGCGCAATAAAAAAGGAGACCCTCTTAATTCGGGTCTTGAACAATTAGACTCCTATTTAGCACGGTTAGGAGTAAATTTTGGTTGGCTAATTATTTTCGACCGACGTTCCAAGGTGCCATCCATTGAAGAACGCTTAACAACTCAAATTATAACTACAAAAAATGCGCGTTCGATCACAGTCGTCCGCGCCTAAATTTGGGATTCAACCTATATATATTGGCAAATTGTAGGGACATTGCACAAGTCATATCCCTACAACGAAATTTACAAATCAAAAACTAAGAATCCTGGGGTTCTTCATCGGTAATTGCCTCGTACATTGCTCTATAGATGTGAACCTGGTCTACTCCACCTGGAATGCTAGGAATATCAAATCCGTAGGCTTTATAACCCTTGCCGATGTATTTATCTAATTTAAACGGTCTACCCTGATAGTAAACAGGCACTGGACGGCGAGTGTGATTCCCCCAGCCATACTTGTCCTCAGGAATTGAGCCAAAACTGTGACCTACTTTTTCCGAGTCAGTTTCAGAACCGAAGGTGAGTGCCTTTGCACCCTTGGTTCTCAACAAGTCTGGGAAGTTGGGGTACAGCGTCAAGTAGTGGTCATGGTCAGCCGTGACAACCAGTACATTCTTCTTCCAACCACCATTACGCTCGATCCATTTAATTACAACACCCACAGCTTTATCAAAATCGAGTACTGCACCAATGATGTTGTCGATATTGTTGTCATGGATTCCCCAATCAATATCGCCACCTTCCACCATCAGCCAGAAGCCATCCGGGTCTTTACCCAGGACATTTAGTGCCGCCTGGGTCATATCCACGAGGGTAGGATTCTCGTTCACCTCACGTGTAATGAATGCCTGATCAGTTTCACCAGGTTGGAGGGGGCGATCAGTATCATTCACAGGCAAATCACCACGCTGGTAAAGCACAGGTTTACCATCAGCATCATTACGGAAGTACAGAGAAGTTTGACGTGCAAAGTTCGCAAGACCGGTAATGCTGTAATCTCTATCAGCACTGCTAACTGGAATATTGCCTTCCTGTCCCCGCGCCCCGTAGAGACCTAGTAAGCGATCGCCATTGTTGGGATTAATTTCTCTAGAAGTCTTCAACAAAAGCTTAGCCGCATTCGGACTCCGCTCTAGGAAACGATAGCCATAGCGGTTGTTGGGATTGGACGCTGCAGTTGCGCTGCAAGCTGTTTCATCACTTAGGGAAGTCTTACCCGTCAGTTCTTTGTAGGTAGAGGCCCTAATGTAAACGTAGTTGCAAGTGCCAGGGTCTTTATATCCTGGTCTTCCTGGAGTGTTGACGGTGTTATCGTGGTCGAGGGGATGACCACCACCTAGTAGCACCGTAGGTAGGTAGGTGTTTTGTAGGTCTGGGCGATCAGGATTTTCCTGAAAATCAGGTCGAATTGCCTGCTGTAAAAGGTTGTCTAACGCCGGATAATTACCATCATATCTGTTGCGGCGCTTGACAGCTGCAACGGCAGCACCAGGGGTTGCGTGGTCAATTGGCACAGAGGTTACCAAACCTGTAGACTTTCCACGCTTAGTTGCTGTTTGCAGGATAGTCTCTAGAGGTCTCTCGTAGATATTTACCCCGATCGCACTGTTGTAACTCTTAACCCCGGTATAAAGCGTTGTGGCTGTATTTGCCGAGTCGGGATAGCTGAGTTTGATGTACTCTGCTTGGCAGGTGTAGCGATTGGAGATTGAGGAAATCGATTGCCCATAAGGAACCTCGATTTCACAGGGCTGAGGGGTAGCAGGTGTCCAGGGATTGTCACCACCTTTTTCTGGCTCCCAACCTACCAGATTACCTAGACTCTGGTCAGTAGCACCGCCGCTTGCGCTTGTATCTACTATATCAGTACCAGGGTTAAAGGGCGTTGGCTTGAAGGAAAAATTGGGACGTAAGGGACTGGTATTAGTAATCAGATTCGTTTCATCAGTTGCGGTATTACTCGTACTGAATCTACCCGATGTCTGGTCATAAATCGTGGTTCCATAGGTCGTGGCATAAGTATAACCACTCAACTTTTGAAGGTTCAAACCACTACCTTTACCGCGAGTGTAGAAGGGAGCGCCGTTAGCGATCGCACCTGCTCGTGCAGGCTGCCAACCCATACCATCACCAATCATGATAATCACATTCACGCCATTACCCGGAGCTTCGTTGGCAAAGGCAGGTTGCTCAATCCAGAACGTCGAAACAAACAGCAAACAACTAGTGATCCAGGCGATCACTCGTACACGGTTTTTATAGCAGGAAATCATTGGAGTTGTCTTGAAAATTTATTTGGAAATGTTTCGTCAAAGGTTGAAATTGGGATCGACAAAACCCAAGAGCCACTAAAAATCTGGCAAATGGTTTGAATCCCTAGATACCCCAACCGACCAATACGGAGTCCCAGGTTGGTTTGTTGGGGTGTAAGCTTGTATTGAATCCTGATGATTGAAGTAGGTCATTAGTGAACCTAGCTGAGGCAATTCGAGCGCGAACATAAGAACGCAAATCAAGCCAAGTGCAAACCAGATCGACATTCGTAGATTTTTCGGAAACTTAATCATAAACATGATTCTCAACTTGTTTATTTTACCTATGTAGCAACGGCAAAAATTTTACTTTTACACGATACAGAAGAGCACAGTATCGTATCTTGCTGAGCACTATGATTATATTTTGATTAAAATAGAATTAAATTTTCATAGTATACTAAAAATGCTTGATTACCAGACTTTTGCCTGGGCAAAGAAAACATCTGTGATAGGTTAAGAAAACTGTGCGAATCTCTGCCAGGGGTAGAGAAAAAGGTGTTGAAGAAGACAGCTATGCTGGAGGCAGCTAAGTCAATTGGAACTTCCTTCTACATGATTGCGATACTGCAGCTGGTTCTTCTGGAGGACCAATTATCGCTATGATTGATGGCGAACCTTACGTTGTTGCTCTTAACGAAGGCGAAATTAAAGATTTACAAGCTCATAAAGATTTGATCAATGTCGCGGTAAAAATAGATTTCTTAGAGCCATTGACTAGTAAATAGAGCCTACAATCTTTAGAGTAAGTGGTGCTCCGCGAGCCAGTGCCATACAGGTGATTACTCAAAGCTTTCAACTGCGACACAGATCCCCGACTTCTTTAAGAAATCGGGGATCTTGTTTTGCCGAAAGCCTAAAATCTAAACTTTTTAAATTTCTAATTTTTAATTTTTAATTCTGCCGCACTACTAGTTTATTTCGGCTTCAAGTTCTAAATTTTTGAGTGCAGCGATCGCATGTAATCTTACCGAATGATCTGGATCTGCCAACAGTGCGGTTAACGGTTCGACAGCCTGCTGATTGCCTAACTGTCCTAAAGATAGAGCGATCGCGCTTTTGACTGAAGCATCCTCAACTGCCAGATGTTGAGAGTGTAGTATTCCCAATAAAATCTCCGTTGCTTTGCAAGTGTTGTCAGCCGACTGTACTCGCCCTAGAACCTTGACAATTTCCAGCCACAATGGTGTATAGTGTAGTTTATAAAATGCCTGTTGCAGATACTCCAAGCCAGATCTCGTTTCTACCCAACACATGCCACGGATAGCTTCTAGCTGGAGCAAAAGTTGTGTGTGAGGCGACATCAGCAACTGAAATAATTGCTCAGCAGCAGCATCACAACCCATCCTAGAGAGGGCAGTGACAGCTGCACAACAAACGTCTTCGTCTAAGTCATAAAGCTTGGATTGCAACCGCTTCACCAAATCTAATTCTGAACATAAGTCAGGACGAAAACCCAAACCTAGCACGGCTTCCCGCCTGACTGTTGCAGATACATCATTCAAAACATTTAAAAGCACTGGTGGTACGCGATCGTCATGAAAGCTACCCAATGCTTCAATCGCTACGGCGCGTACAGCAACGTGTGAATCTTGCACGACACTTAGCAGGGGTGCGATAATTCCCGGTTGGCGGATAAACGAAAGTGATTGCACTGATAAAAGTCGTGTATCTTGGTGTGCTAATAATTCCGTCAAGGTAGTAATAGCCTCTGTGCCCATCTGCCCCAGCACAGATGCTGCCATTGCCCGGAGTTCTTCATTTTCACCCTTTTTGATTAATTCAACCAAAGGTGGTACAGCATCCGGCTTTTTCAGTTCTCCTAAGATCTGTATTGCATACCATTGTAATTCTTCGTCAGCGTCTTCATCTTCTAAAATTTCTACCATTGGGGGGATGACAATAGTGTCGAAGTATTTAAAAACCTTAAAGATGTCCCAGCGTTGCTGAAAATCCCCTTCCTTTAAAACTGCAAGAGATAATTCCAGCAGATGTTCCCGATTTTTATAAATATCTGGATGTTTTGAGTCCTCGCCCAGAATTAACTGTTGTAAGTATTGACTCAACGATAACCAGTCATATGCATCATATGCACTCTGCGCCTGCATTAAAAGCTGATTGATATTATCCATGTCCGGAGTTAGTTGTTAACTGTTACTTACCCCTAAAGCCATTATTTCACTAAAACTGATTTGCCTTCTATCTTAGCTGCATAAATTTTGAGTGCTTTTCTTGCAGGGCCTTTTTGTACCTTGCCATCTATCCCGAATTCTGCTCCATGACAGGGACATTGGAATTTTTTCGCCTGACTCTTCCATTCAACTGTACAACCTGCGTGAGTACAGGTAGGGTTAACTGCAACCAGATTGGTTTTGGCCACATCCACAACCAGAAGCGGACCTACGGGTGACTTTTTGTCAAGCAATTGGCCTTTCTTTTCTAGCTCCTCTAATGTACCGACACTTTGCCAATTTCCGGATGCTTGAGAAGAACAAGCTGCTACTGCTGCAGATAAAAAACTTCCTACCCAACCCACTCCAAAGCGAGTGATGAAATGACGACGATTCATAGCCACAAAAAAATATTGAAACATTATGAGTTGATTTTACTCACAAATCTCCAAGGCGGAAGCCCACGAAGATGTGGCTGACGACTATTGACACATCTGACATCACCCTCTATTGCGGAAAACGCATGGAATCATTGTTATTTCCGCAACGCTATCAAGTTTTTGTAACAAAACATACTTTTTTTAAGTTTACATAACATTAACTTAAGGTTTATCTAATCTAAACATTACACAAATCACGCTCCTAAGCTGAATCCCTGTTGACTCAATAACTCGCACGCGAAAATTAGCTCATGACAGAAACAGCAACTACCACAGCCAGCTTAAACAAGTTCGAGAAATTGAAGGCAGCAAAAGATGGACTCGCTGTAAAGGCCGAGATTGAGAAATTTGCCTCCTTGGGCTGGGAGGCAATGGATGAGACTGATCGCGATCATCGACTCAAGTGGGTGGGGGTGTTCTTTCGTCCAGTCACTCCTGGCAAGTTTATGATGCGGATGCGGATACCCAACGGTATTCTTACAAGCAATCAGATGCGCGTGTTAGCGTCGGTGGTACAGCGTTACGGTGATGATGGAAACGCTGACATTACTACCAGGCAGAATATCCAATTGCGAGGCATCAGAATTGAGGATTTGCCAAATATCTTCAATAACTTGAGCGCAGTTGGCTTGACGAGTATCCAATCAGGAATGGACAATGTCCGCAACATCACAGGCGATCCAGTGGCAGGGTTGGATGTGGATGAGCTGTTCGACACGCGAGAGTTGGTGCAGCAAATTCAAGACATAATCACCAATAATGGCGTTGGTAACCCAGAGTTTAGTAACCTACCAAGGAAGTTCAACATTGCAATTACTGGCGGACGAGATAATTCAGTTCATGCTGAAATCAACGATTTAGCCTTCGTTCCTGCTTTCAAAAACAGTGCTGAGTACCGAGTGCCGACGTTTGGCTTCAACATCCTCGTCGGTGGTTTTTTCTCTGCCAAACGCTGTGAAGCGGCGATTCCTCTGAATGCATGGGTGCCACCCGAAGATGTTGTGGCTGTATGTAGAGCTATTTTGGAAGTCTATCGCGATCGCGGCTTACGTGCTAATCGGCAAAAATCTCGTCTGATGTGGTTGATTGACGAATGGGGTATAGAGAAGTTCCGTTCAGAAGTTGAACAGCGATTGGGCAAGTCGTTATTGTCTGCCGCAGAACAAGACGAAATCAACTGGGAAAAACGCGACCATATCGGGGTATATAAACAAAAACAATCTGGATTGAACTACGTAGGGTTGCACATTCCCGTGGGACGGTTGTATGCTGATGATATGTTTGAACTTGCTCGTCTGGCGTCCGTTTACGGCAGTAGCGAAATTCGGCTGACGGTAGAGCAAAACCTAATTATTCCCAACATACCAGACCCCCAACTAGCAACATTTTTAACTGAGAGTTTACTGAATAAATTTAAAATTCAGCCCGAAACCCTGACGCGAAGTCTTGTTTCTTGTACGGGATCACAGTTTTGTAACTTCGCCCTCATTGAAACTAAAAACCGCGCTTTGGAAATGATTAAAGCGTTGTCAGCAGAGTTACAACTGACTCGTCCTGTGCGAATTCACTGGACAGGATGCCCTAACTCCTGCGCACAGCCTCAAGTCGCAGATATTGGCTTGATGGGAACCAAAGCCCGCAAAAATGGCAAAGCCGTAGAAGGGGTTGACATATATATGGGGGGCAAAGTCGGCAAAGAAGCACATTTGGGAACTTGTGTGACTAAAGGCGTTCCCTGCGAAGACTTGCAACCAGTATTGCGTTCCCTGCTGATCGAACACTTTGGCGCACGCGGACTTGAAGCTGTCATCAGTTAGTGGTTAATCAGTAGGTGGGCGGAAATAAACTCAAAATGGTTTGTGGCGGTTAAGAGAGCGCTAAAGCGCACGGACAGATTCTTTCGGAGGGAAGCACTTGGACGTACTGTCCTCAACTACGAGCCAATACCAGAGGTTTTACATTTCGTTACATAGTTATAAATCTTCCCACACATCTACTTAGTGTTTAGCAAAATTTACACTATCCACAAATGACAAATAACAAATTTCATTTAGGAAACCTTAATGATTAAAGGCTTACTTTCATTCAACGGTCGTTACCGCATCTTGCACCTGACTTGGTTTGCTTTCTTTCTCACATTTGTCTGTTGGTTTAACTTTGCTCCGTTTGCTACAACCATTGGCACAGAGTTACATCTGGAGAAAGGGCAAATCTCAACACTAGCTATCTGTAATGTGGCTCTGACGATTCCAGCGCGAATCATTATTGGTATGTTGCTGGATCGCTTCGGTCCAAAAATTACGTACTCAATTTTGCTCATCTATGCTGTCATACCCTGTATGATGACGGCAACAGCACATGACTTCAATCAATTGGTCTGGAGTCGTCTGTTAATGGGAATTGTCGGTTCGGGGTTTGTCGTCGGAATTCGCATGGTGTCCGAGTGGTTCCCACCCAAAGAAATTGGCAGTGCTCAAGGAATTTATGGCGGTTGGGGTAACTTTGGTGCTGCTGCCGCTGAGTTTGCACTGCCGTTAGTCGCATTAAGCACAGCTTTTTTAAGTGGAAATGCGACTAACTGGCGTTTGGCGATCGCCTTGAGTGGTGTTGCTGCCTCTCTTTATGGTCTGTTTTATTACAATAGCGTTCAAGACACACCGACGGGAAAAGTTTACAAAAAACCCAAGAAAAACGGTGCGATGGAAGTGACTAGTGTCAACAGTTTTATAGCACTATGTCTTTCAAATCTTGGTTTGATTCTAGCTTTGGCTTTGCTAACTTGGCGTTTGGCTCAACCAAAAATTCACTTCATCAATCAGTCACAAATGTACGTTGTGTGGTTGCTGTTAGTAGGATTGTATGCTCTCCAAACCTACAAAGCATGGCTTGTTAACCGAGAGATGCTAGTTGGAAAAAAAGTTTACCCTCCATCTGAACGCTACGAATTTCGCCAAGTTGCTCTCTTAAATTTTAGCTATCTCACCAGCTTTGGCTCAGAATTAGCTGTCGTTTCCATGTTACCAGCTTTCTTTGAAAAGACTTTTACTCTCAATCATATAACGGCGGCATTAATTGCTTCGTCATATCCACTATTAAACTTTATCTCTCGTCCTGGCGGTGGCTACATCTCAGATCGCCTTGGTAGCCGGAAGTGGACTTTAACAGTTATCACAGCCATCATCGGCTTTGCTTATCTAAATATGAGCCTGATTCGTAGTAACTGGGCGATCCCAGTAGCGATCGCCGCCTGTATATTCTGCGCCGCCTTTGTCCAGGGAGGATGCGGTGCGACATTTGGCATGGCTCCTTTAATTAAAAAAGAAATCACTGGTCAAATTGCTGGCAGCGTCGGTGCTTACGGTAACTTCGGCAGCGTAGTTTATCTAACAGTTTTCAGTTTAACCAATCCAGTGACACTATTTCAAACAATGGGAGTGACAGCGCTCATCTGCTCCTGCCTATGTGCCTTCTTCCTCAAAGAACCAAGAGATTCCTTTGCCAGTGAAGATTTTACTGAATCACAAGAATTGACAACCCAAAATGTCATCCTAGCTGAAGAATAGGATTCTCTTTGCGACTTTGCGTGAGAACACAGTATAACCACCATGACTGAATCTACCAAAACATTATGTCCCTATTGTGGAGTCGGCTGTGGATTAGAAGTTTCGCCACCTGCACAACAGGGCAAACAAACTAATCGAGATAGCCAGGGAAATCCAATTTGGCGAGTACGGGGAGACAAAGCACACCCATCCAGTCAGGGTATGCTTTGTGTCAAAGGCGCGACGATCGCAGAGTCTTTAGATAAAAATAGACTGCGTTACCCAATGGTACGAGACTCTTTAGATCAGGAGTTCCGGCGTGTCAGTTGGGATGAAGCTTTTGATCTCATCGTTAAACGCATTCAAACAGTGCGCTACACTCAGGGACCAGAAGCAATATGTATGTATGGCTCCGGTCAGTTTCAAACCGAAGACTACTACATAGCTCAAAAACTCATGAAAGGGTGTCTGGGCAGTAATAATTTTGATGCCAATTCTCGCTTATGTATGTCCAGTGCGGTAGCTGGGTACATTCAAAGCTTTGGTGCAGATGGTCCTCCCTGCTGCTACGATGACTTAGAGTTAACCGACTGTGCCTTTTTAATTGGGACCAATACGGCTGAATGTCACCCAATTGTTTTCAACCGATTAGAAAAATACCACAAAAAGAACCGCAAAGTCAAAATGATTGTGGTCGATCCGCGTCGCACACAGACGGCAGAAGCAGCTGACTTACATTTAGCCATTCGTCCCGGTACAGATATTGACTTATTGAATGGCATTGCTCATTTATTGATGCGCTGGGGTTATATAGATGCTGGCTTCATCGACGACTGCACCAGTAACTTTCCCGCATACGCTGAGGTGATTCAGCATTATTCCCCAGAAGTCGCGGCTGATCAATGTGGGATCAGTACTAAAGATTTAGAAACAGCAGCTCGGTACTGGGGTGAATCTGAACGGGTACTTTCTCTGTGGTCAATGGGTGTGAATCAATCATCAGAGGGCACAGCTAAGGTCAGAACTATTATTAATTTACACTTAATGACCGGACAGATTGGTAAGCCTGGGACAGGACCTTTCTCTCTGACAGGTCAACCAAATGCGATGGGGGGACGGGAAGCCGGAGGTTTAGCTCACTTGTTACCTGGTTATCGGACAGTGAAAAATGCCCAGCACCGAACGGAAGTTGAGCAGTTCTGGGGACTCAAGCTTGGACAGATTTCGCCTCATCCGGGTCTCTCTGTTTGGGAAATGATCACTGCACTGGAAAATAACAGTGTGGGGTTACTCTGGATTGCAGCTACCAATCCCGCAGTCAGTATGCCAGATTTGGAGCGGACTAAGAAGGCTTTGCAGCGATCGCCTTTGACGATCTATCAAGACGCTTATCACCCGACAGAAACCACAGCTTACGCTCATGTCTTGCTTCCTGCTAGCCAGTGGAGCGAGAAAACCGGCGTGATGACGAATTCTGAACGGATGGTCACTTTATGTCCGGCATTCCGCACTCCACCTGGTGAAGCGAAAGCCGATTGGGAAATTTTTGCAGAAGTTGGACGTCGGTTAGGCTTTGTACAAGAGTTTACCTTTGCTAACTCAGGAGAAGTTTATGCTGAGTTTGTCAAACTGACTGGCCATCGCCCTTGCGACATGACAGGTATCAGTCACGACCAACTGGTGGCTAAAGGTCCGATGCAGTGGCCCTATTCTGAGCATCAGGGCGGAGATTCTGCGAATTCTCACTCTAAAAGGCTTTACACTGATCTCCGTTTTCATACTCCTGATGGACGCGCTCGATTTGGGGCATATCACTCACGGGGATTGGCAGAACCACCAGATCCTAATTATCCTTTTATACTGACAACTGGACGAGTTTACGGACACTGGCATACTCAAACACGTACTGGTCATATTGAAAAAATCCGCGTCATGCATCCGCAACCTTTTATTGAGATTCATCCTCGTGATGCGGCTCGATTGGGAATTACAAATAACTTATTGGTAGAGGTGCGATCGCGTCGGGGAAAAGCTAAATTTCCGGCGCTCGTCACCAAGGCGATCGCACCTGGTACTGTCTTTGTGCCCATACATTGGGGTGCATTGTGGGCAGATAATGCTGAAGCCAACGCTCTCACCCATCCTGAATCTTGCCCTGATTCTGGACAACCGGAATTAAAAGCTTGCGCGGTGCAGCTTGTACCTGTGGGTGTCGAGTTAACAATTAATAACTATCAACTACTACCCTCCGAATGTTAAGCTGCTAGATGCTTGGGATCCGATACAGATCTCGTACTCTAGCGCTTTAGCAATGAAAAAGAAGAAGAACCAGCCCTTCAAATATAACATCGGGCGACTTATAGCGGTTCTCGTTTTAGTCAAATCCCATACGCCCTCACCCCGCCCTAACGGGCACCCCTCTCCCAAGCTTGGGAGAGG
>CAZZVG010000052.1:0-12736 GCA_964657295.1 Iningainema sp.
CAAAAGAAAGAAATCTTTATATATCAAGCGTTTGGTTTGAAATTTACTGGTAAGTTATTTCAGCCAGCCTGCACTAGGGAGATAGAATTCTCCACTCCCTTATCTCGCTAGATTTCACTAAATGCATCCCAGCGCTAGCAAATCTCTCAAAAGCGGAATTAGCTACTTCCGTGTAGTCCACGACATCCTTAACGACGACAGGGGATGTACAATCTTCTAACAAGTAGACTTTTTTTGCTAAATTGGGGTCTACTTGCTGAATTTCTGTTAATAAATCGTCAATTGTCCAAGCAACGCAATGACTTTTTGCCTGACCTGCAATAATTACGACATCAAATTCTAAAAGTTGCTGAATCAGCTGCGTATTTTTCTGAGCAATTGAGCTTTGATTAAAACTATCCAAAACTTCTGGACGTAATACTGAATAGTTTTCAGTTATTGGATTGTTCCCTTTCATTTCAAATTGTGCCTGACTATTTCGAGCAATGCAGTGAAAAAATATTGCTTCTTCAACTGTAGAAACTAAAGCATGACCGATCCCGCCAAGCATGGAGTGATAAAACCAAATAGTCAGCGGATATTTTCCATCTTGACTGAGTTTTTTAACGTAGTAGTAAGCGTGTTTTTCTAAGACTTTGTAGTCGTAGTTAAGACTGTAAGCAACGGCTGGGTTAACTTTCCAAATACCTTGTTCTACATCTTTTAGGGTGATATTAGTGGCAACTGGTATGGGGTGTTCACCTACTGCATTTACCCAAAATATAGGGTGAAAAATTTGCATTGCGGTATGGGTGTCCATTGTAGGTATAATTTTTGTAATCACCCCTAAGTTATGATAGATAAATTCACATAAGCGAAGGTTATCATCCACTGCTCCACTACCGGATCTGCCGCTGACAAATAATTCAAATTCGGGAATGCAAAAGGTATTTTGTATATCAATAAGAAGTAGGCAAATGCGGGTTTTATCTTCAGATGCAGGTTTAATATCGTGTTTCTTTGCCCATTCTTTTGCTTCATCCGCACGTTGTTGGTAAGGTACACGCCAAACTTCGCTGACTTTTTGGCAGTTAAAGTGTGGAGGAATTGGTAGTTGGGTTGTTTGGGTGTTCATAATTACAGCTTTTTTGTCTCACGCATAGACGCGCCAGCGGCTTCCCGTAGGGTAGGCGCAAAGGCGCAAAGAAGACTTTTATAGGAGTTCCTCAGCCAAAAGTTGACCATTGACTCGTTCATACTCATCCTCAAGAAGCCACTCTTGGGCTGCTTGGTAATTGGAGTGAGTGACTAGGAGTTTATAGTCAGATGCAGGGTTAAAAATACGACAAGTGCCGTCTTGATCACCAAGGAGCATGAGAATCTTAGGTGGAAAAAGAACTGGATCAACCCAGAGTTCTAGGAATTTCCAGGTTTTAGCTTGTTCTGCGAGGCTTAGTGCGTGGGATTGCATGATACTTACCTGTAGTTTTCACAATTTTAATCTCGCCGTAGTAAAGTGGAGTTTGGCTCCCATCTGTTCTAATTATGTAACCGATGGGCTCTTGAAAGTAGAGTCCATATCGTTCGTAATCATCCTCTTCATCATCTATAGGACTTACGCAAGCGTCACAATATAAGCGCAACTGGCACATATCTTTCAATTTGAGGTAAATGCTTGCAAGCATTGATTGATAAACGTTATAGCCAAATTAATTTAATGTGACAGTTGGAAACTAAATGTGCCAGTTGCGTAAGTCCTGATCTATTCCAGTTCGTTCTCCATCTGTGATAATAGCCTGGGTAACTCGTTCTAGGGTTTCAAGATCGCTGAATACGTGCGCCCTGCCTTCTCTATGGAGCAGTCGTTGGACTTGCTCTGTATTAGGCAAATGGCGATCAATCAGACTTGCTCGGGGATCTGGGGTGATATCTCGGTCAATTCCTCTCATGGAGTATAAATCATTCGTGAAAAATGAGAATCCCGATTACTCTAAGAAACCGGGATTCTAAGACTTTCAATTTTCACAACCTAATATAGGATGGCAGATGAAGCCTAAGTTTTCTCTTTATTGACTAACCGCCCTTCCTTGTGTGCTTGACGGAGAGCGATCGCTTCTGCAACAATATGCTGAGCGCTTAACCCTTCTTCGTCCATCATTTTTTGTAAGGTAATTCCAGTCCGATCATCTTGTTCGTGAATGGGTGGGATTTGGCAGTACCGACGACCATTATTCATCCGTCTCCAGATACTGGGTAACTCTTGTTTTGGCACTCTTGGTTTGCGTTCACGCATGATGAGTTCCCGAACTGCTTCTTGAGTGACTGCAGTTAAGTCTAGAAGTCTATCAATGACTGGCTGGTACTTCTTGCTGTTCTCAGCTAGCTGATATATTGTTCTTGGCTCAATTTGTGTTAACTCTTCAGGGGAAAACTTTTGGAACGCCGCAGCTACCTTCAAGTATTTTTTCTCCTCGCCCGAAAAGCCAAGTTCGTGGAGGAGTTTTTTGTACTCTCTAAGCGATCGCGTCTTTTTAAAGTGAGCTAACAAAAAGGCATATCGTAAAATAGTTTCAGTAGCATCCGATAGCGATTGAAAGGAAAACTTTTGGTAGCTTGTATTTGCTACTTTTTCCTCGTATTGTTCAAACTTTGCTTGAGTAATTGCTTGCTTGTCAACTGGGGTTGCAACCGCACCCTGTAGTTGTGTAATCATTATGATATCGACCTCATACTAGATCTTTCTAGAAGGCAATGCTGAGTTATGGCTGTGGTCGCGATCGCGATTGGTAATTGTGTCGCTACGACTTTAGGTGTGTTGTTGCTATTGTCTTTGGGTTATTATGATAGAACGCTTGTACTGATTATAGAACATTTGTACTAATAGAAAGCAAAAAATTTCCAAAAATACCAAAACTTTATGGAACAGTGAGTGAAAAAAATCTGGCTGCTGGCGGGAACACTGGTGGGATTGGGGATACTGTTATTTATCTTGCGTTCATCAAAGCATTCTGTACTGATGAGTGCCGTCGTTCCAAAAGAGACACAATCACCAGGGAAAATTATTCAGTATGAGGAGAAAACTCTCGCACAAGGCGTAGTCCGTAGCCTGCTGATTCCATCTCACAGTCGATTTTTAGTAACACCCGCATTGTCTACAAAGGTAAATACTGTAGAGGAATTTGCCCATAAGCATCGAACCATCGCTATCATAAACGGTGGCTTTTTTGACCCAATCAACCAGAAAACCACCTCAGTTGTTATCCTACAAGGAAAACTAGTAGCTGATCCCAAACGAAATGAGCGCCTGGTTAACAATCCTGACTTAAAACCTTACCTAGGAAAAATCCTCAATCGCACAGAATTCCGACGGTACCTTTGTGGGGAAAACATTCGTTATGATATTGTCCTCCATCACGAGCTTACACCAACGGGTTGTCAATTAGTTGATGCCTTAGGTGGTGGTCCTATGATCTTGCCAGAACTTACCTTAGTACAAGAAGGGTTTTTGGATAACGTTAACAGAAGAGATGCCCTTGGTAGCACCCAGCCCAATGCCAGAACGGCTGTGGGTATTACCCATGATGGCAGTATTATTTTAGTGATGGTAGCTCAAAAGCTCAACGCTGGTGGTGGGATGTCTTTACCAGAATTAGCGAACTTTATGAAAACTTTGGGCGTTGAAAAAGCAATGAATTTAGATGGGGGAAGCTCGTCTTCTCTCTATTACAAAGGTAAAAGCTTTTATGGAAAAGTTGATGAACAGGGTTATCCTATCAAGCGATCAGTGAAGTCAGTTTTACTGGTGCAGGAATTAGACAGCGATAAGTAGTCTAACGCATGACTTGTAGTCAGCTTTTAATTTTGTGTGGAAAAAGGATGATTTTTATGCTACTATTATTTGTCAACACCATCATCAAATTTCTACTTGTGGATGAGCGGTTTTAAGACGTTCAACCTCTGTTGCTAGTTTTTTTCCACGCTTCAATCTCAATCGAGTCAGCTTTGGTGTGACTGGAACGAGGCACTCGGAATCGAAACGTCATTTGCTGTAGTATCTCCCACCCCCTTTGTCGGCTAATTTTTTTCCCGGTTAAGCTAGTGAGCCAATCGGCGACTTTACGACCATTCCACAATCCTCCGTCTGGGGCGTTTCCTTGTAAAACCTGCCATAATTGTGCCTGATGGATATCATCGACAAGCGCTTGTGAACCTTTGTTAAACTGTCGGCGATCGCCTAATCCTTCAATGCTTAACTCGTTATACCTTTTGACCAATGTATACATCCAGGTTCTGCTGTACCCTGTTATTTCCTCCACTTCTTCAGTTTTCTTTCCTTGTGCCAGTAACCATATTATCTGGTACTGGCGGCTTTCTACCCCATCCTTTGCACTCCGGTAGCGTTGCTCTAGCTCACTGATACTTAAATGTGGGGCTACACTAATTCGTTTTGGCATTAGTTATGTTTGCACTCTCTACTTTTATCGTAAGCGATTATGCGTACCTATACCAATTCTATATGAACCTGAGTTCGATTTAAGCCCTAACAATTATTAACCCAAGTTGCTAGTTACAGATTCAGGCCACCGAGCATCACGACGACATTCGTCGCGAGTAACCATTCAGGGGGTGATATCCAATATTCCCTGCTCAGCATCTAAAGTTACGGTCATACCTACTGGTAAAGCTGCGTTTGCTCCGTCGTGACCAAAAGGTAAGTTAGAAACAATCGGAATATCTAAATCACCCAAGCGATCGCGCAAAACTTCTTCAATCGTAAAACTGGGAATTTTCGGTGGTGCCTCGCAACGACTAAAGCGACCTAACGCAATTCCCCGGACATTGTGCAAAGCTCCGCTCATCCGCCATTGCGTGAGTAACCTGTCGATCCGATAAGGCGCTTCTGTCACATCTTCCAAGGCAAGAATAACATGATCAAAACTTGGTTGCAATGGCGTGCCTAAAAGATGGGTTGCTACTGTCAGATTCCCAGGAAGTAAAGTGCCGTTTACTACACCCCCACCCCAACCACAACCTTGTAAAGGTGGGAGAGAACGACCTTCCACCCAGTCAAACAATCGTTGCCGCGACCAATCTGGTTCTGCGGCGAGAGTTGTTAATACAGGAGCATGAACACCAGAAATTCCAACATTATAAAGGCTCCAAAGCAGCGCAGTGATGTCAGAAAAGCCAATCAGCCATTTGGTTTGTGGAGAGTCAGGAAGAGCCACTGCGTTGCGGGTATCCGAACGAGTGCCGCCAGTGGCGTTGGTTTGTGGAGAGTGAGGCAGTGAGCTAGTGAGAGAATAGTCTTCCCAGTCGCCCTTGTCTCCTTGTGCGTCTGCTTCGTCTTCTCCCCCCCAAGTCCAATTCTCTAAAAGACGAGTGCTACCATAACCGCCTCTGACACACAGGATACCACGACATTCGGGATCTTTCCATGCCATTGCTAGCTGACGGCGACGGTTTTCGTCCTCCCCTGCTAAATATCCCCATTTGTCAACTATCTCTGGAATGATTTTTACTCGGTAGCCATGCGATCGCCAAATCTCTACCCCTTCCTCAAAAGCTTCCATTTCTCGCAAGACACCACTAGGAGCAATGACCTGTAATTGGTCACCAGGTTTTAAAGGCGGTGGAATAATATTTTTTTTAAAGTGTTGCTTATGATGCATTCTCTCAAAATTTTCCAGACGGTTATTTGCCTCTCCCTTGTGAGCCTCCACGATATTATCCTTTTTCGTTGTCTCCTTTTTCTTGCTGTGTTTCTACATCAGGCAAAGCACGAATACGATTCATTTGTGAAAGAGCATATCTTGCTGTTGCCTGCACTTCAGCATCAGGGTCTTGTACTGCATGAGACAACATCTGGCTGAGTTGTGCCATCATATCATAAACGCGAGTCAGGTCGCGGATGGCATTTTGCCGGACTTGTGAGCTTTCATCTTGCAGGGATATTGCCAAAGCATGGTTCATTGGTTTCAGGGTGCGGACGCCAATTTCCGATAAAGCTGCCAGTATTAAGCTGCGTTGTTGAGAATCTGCGTTCATCATCAACTCCACAAGTGGTTGAATTGCCCGTGAGTCTCCCTGCTGCCCCAAATCCCAAATAGCTTTCCGTCGCTGTGTAGGATCGGAACTGCGTAAATCTTCGATCAATTCGTCAACAATATTGACTTTGGTCAGGCGAGAAGTTGCTTCCGGTGGGAGTAATTCTGTGGGTGGAGGTGTTGTCAGGTTATTCGGTGTGCCTATAACTGGGTTAAGATCGTTCTGGTGAGAAGTTGTCGTGTCTGCGGTTGGGGTGTGCGGTCTTTCGTTGAGTTTCCTGATCCAGCTTACAAAATACAGCAGTGCGCCGATACTTCCCAAAACCCCGATACCAACAAGTGACCACCAGACTAAACCTCGCTGCGATCTGTTTTGGATTGCATTGGTTTCTACAATGGGAGTGATACTTGCAGGTGGATCTTTTTTAATCGCAACTAGTTGCATGCGATTGATAGTCTGAGAACCAGTAATTCCGTCGGCGCTCAAATCTTTTGCTAGCTGAAACTTAGCGACAGCATAGCGCGTACTTTCGCCATACTGTCCGTCAACGTCACCATTGTAGTAACCTAACTTTTTCAATTGGGTTTGCAGTACTTTGACTTCCACACCTGTACTCCCAAGTTCAAGAATAGATTCCTCTTGAGTAGCTGTGGAACTGGCAAACGTAAGTTTTATGATACTTTCGGTTGCTTGGTCATGTTTCGGTGTACCTGCTTTACTGGCGTCAACACCCAGGTGAGTCAAGCAGATGAGTATAACGATAGACGAATATCTTAGCCTCATATAAAAATTTTCAGCCAGGACGTGCTTTGGTAGTTACCGATACAACGATAACTTTTAGCTGACTCAATGTTAGATTTTTTCGAGAAAACAAAAATTTTGGATTCACCCTAACCACGACTTAGATTAGAATATATTATAAGTAAGTAAGCGAAAATAAATATAACGGGCGTTAAGAAAAGTAAATAAGGTTGAAACCATTACCAATTGACACCACTTGCTTCAACGGGGGTAACCGCAACGCAGTGGCTCCGTTTGACAACGGACACTCGTACTGCATTAACTAGTGAGCTTTATTTGTACCGACTTACTTAGGTAGTTGTTGATATTTTGAAGAGTCGTAAGTTGCCGATTATACGCTTACACCCTCTCTTTAGTAGCAGATGCTTCTAACACTGGTTGCTGTGAAGTCATTTGTTCGTCTATACTCACTACCTGATCTCTCTGTGCTAAGCTATCGCGCTGATTGATCAGATAAATGCTAATTAAAGTTATGCTTACTCCTATCCACTGTAGTGGAGTTAGGACTTCATTCAGTAATAAATTCCCGAATGTCAAGGCAAATATGGGTGTGAGGAAGGTGAGAGAACTCAGACTGGTGAGACTGCCGCTAGAGGCAAAATAGAAAAATAATCCGTAGGCGATCGCGCTGCCAAATACGGTAGCATACGTCAAAGCCATCCAGTCGAACGACACGAGATTATGCCACTGGTGAGATTCTAGAACTGACGAAAGACCCCAGAGAGGCAATCCACCTATAATTAAATGCCATCCTGTAGCAGTGATTGGATCTGCATAACGGCTGACAAATCTAATTGTGACCGTTCCTACTGCCATACTGAGAGAAGCTAGTAGCATTAACCATTCGCCACTTTCGAGCAGGGACTGGGGAGTCAGGAGTAGGGAATGGGGAGTACGAAAAGATATCAGATCGAAGATGAAATCATCAGGCAATCCTATCATACTAATGCCTGTGACACCCAATGCTAGTCCTAACCACCCCCACACACCAATGTGTTCTTTAAATAACCACCATGACAGTAGTGCCACAGCTAGGGGTTGAGAGTCAATCATCACAGATCCTAACCCTGCGCTTGTTCTAACTAATCCTTCTGCTAAAAAGCCTTGAAATAGCGCCGCATCCACTATGGCAAACAAGGTAATCCACAGCCATGCTTTCCAACCCTTAGGCTGCTGTCTACCCATGAATGCTGCTGCTATAAGAATAAGCACCCCTGCTGGCAGTGTACGCACTCCCGCCATAAATAAGGGTGTCGTTTGAGGTATTACCCCTTTCATTGCTACCATTGCTGTACCCCAGAGGAAGAAGGGTGCAATTAACAGGAGCGAGCCAAAGGGAAGTTTAGATGCACTGAGCTTCAGTTGCATGAGATTGAGACGTACCTTTTCGTAGACAAACGCAGAAATTACTTTTCTTAATCTTACCTAATTATGTCGTTTTGTGAAGGAATTCATACTTAGTACTGAGCGATGTCTCGACGCAACGAGCATCGGAACGCTAAGCGTCTCCCTGAGTGCGAATATCGCCTCTGTTTGAGACGCCAACGCCAATGCGTCTACACTACCTTCACAAACTAAATGTAGGCACCGTCCAATCTTCAAGTTGTATACCGGGAACTCTTGCAAAATCTCGTTCATTGCGTGTCACTAAAATCCCATTCACTGAAAGCGTAATTGCAGCAATTCGCAAATCTTGTGTACCAATACGAATTTTTTGGCGAACCAAATCTTCGTAACAAGAGCAAGCCTTATGGTTAAAATCTAGCAAGTTGATGCTTTTGTAATCTTTCAATGTATCCCGCAATCTTGCATAAGCTGATACCAGTTCATCAATTGCGGAAGCCTTCCTGATAAAATCAAGTCGTCCACGCAGTTGTTCTTCTGCTGTAATGATGGTGACAGCGATCTCGTCAGTATTGACTTGATTAATACGCTGCGTTACAACTGGATGCCCCCGTTGAAGAAGTGAGATATGATCCGTGTCAATAATCCACAAACTCACTTTGCCTCATCCTTAGCATCTAGTTCACGGTAATAAGCCTCCATTTCGGTGTCAAGTTCACGGCGATAGTCTTCTATATGTGCCAGCATCTTATCAAAATGTGGATCTTCCTTATACTTGCCAGCCAATTTCATCCAAGGATTTTCTGAAGAGGGAGGTTCGATTTCCACAGAGACGATTTCAGCTTTAGCCAAACGGGCACTCAAGAGTTTGCGTAAACTTGTTAGAGCTTCTTCTTTAGTAGCACCTGTAGCTTTGCATTCTGGCAAGCCCATCACCGTCGCAATAACGCGATTATCTTGTTCATTTTCAATCAGCACGTCGTAAGTTAACTTAGGTGAGGTTTTGGGAGGAGAGGTTGAGAAAGAGAGATTCATAATTGTTTGAATGAATTACTTAATCTACATCGTAACTCCCAACGCTGTTTACGGGCGTTAGCTTATTGAAAGCAGAAGGCATGGAGCGGAACATGTCGTTAATGGTAAGGGCGAGTACATTCAACTCGCAGCCATTGCCGATAATTTAGGAGTAGTGACGCGCTAAACTACTATAGGAAGGACAGATGAAACGTCAAGAAGAAGGTTATGGTCCTAAAATTGCGACGACTGCTGTTATCTGGGGCTTAGCCACGGCAATGCTAGCTATTTGCATCCCACTTGTAGCGTCTACTGGAAGTGGTGTGATTCTACCACTGTCTGTGATTTTAGGAGCTAGTGGAGGTACAGTAGTCGTTTGGCGCACGAAAAGTAACCGCAATAGCGAAATTTTTGAGTTGAAGAATAATGTCTCTGAGTTGCGGCAACGTGTTGTGGATTTAGAGACTATTTGTAGCAGTGACGAATTTGAGCTTCAAAAGAAGCTTAAACAACTATAACAAAATAAGACCCCCAACTTTTTAGAGAAGTCGGGGGTTTCGTTTTGTAAGGCAAAAGTAAAAACGTATGTTTTCTTATACATAATGCACCCTACTGTTATGATACAAGTTGGCTGTTAACCAACATCTGACTTTTGCAAACTCGCTATTAATTTCACGCCAAATTCTGCTTCAAACACTCCTTTTTTGTAATCCAAACTCCAAAGTTCTAAAGCGCAGTCATCATCGGAACGATCTGGAAAGATTTGGATTTGAAATTCCTGTGACTCTGGATGATATTCACACTGCACTTGTCTAATTGCTCCAATTTGCCGCCTGTCGAAAGCAACTGCCAATCTTAATATTGCACTCAACTGATTGACAATTTGACGATGATTCTTTTTCAGCAAGTTGTAGTAATTCTCGTGCTTTTTCTTCGGGGGAGATTTGCGATGATAACGCGCTAAATTGGCAATAATTTCTATCTCTGTTTCTGTATAACCGAGTAATTCTCCATTGCGAATTAAGTAGTAAGAATGTTTGTGGTGAGCAGAATGGCTGACGTAATGACCGCAGTTATGTAAAATTCCTGCAGCCCATAGCAGCTCGCTTTCCGCTGTTCCCCAGTCGTGTAGTTTACCTTGGGTTTGGTTAAATATACTGAGGGCAAATTCTGCCACGCGAGTGCTGTATTCCAAGTTGACGTGATATTTCTGAGCATTTTTAATCACACTCCGCTGTCGCACTGAACCTTGGTACCGCAGGCGATCTTCAATCAAACCTTGTGCCAGCATCCAATCGACAATGATACCTTCGCGCAGGGAACGCTCGCACACGATTAAGGATTCAACATTCAACAAGGTCATCACTTCTTGTAAAATTACTGCCCCAGTAAGTATAACTTCTGACCTTTTTTCTGGCATTCCCGCAATTTCGGCTTTTTCTGAGTTACTCAGTTTCCTTAAGCGACTAACCCACTCCTGCAAGTCTTTTAGACTGAACTCGTAGCCATTGAGTGTGGAAGGGACATTACCTAACTTTTCACGGGCATGGACGATCGCTAAAGTTTCAATTGTCCCTGAAGTCCCTACCAGACGAGGAATTTCACCCGACTGTAGGTTGGTCAGTACTTCATCAACAGAACGTTCCAGCATTCCTCGCGTGTAAGCTTGTAGGTACTGAAACTCGGCATTGCTAATGGGATCAGTCTTGATTAACTCACTTTGTAAGCGGACTGCCCCAACTTTGGTACTGGTCAGGACTTTTGGTTCGTGACTGTCTCCCAAAATTAATTCTGTGGAACCGCCACCAATATCTACTATTATGTGAGGTTGGTTGTTAAACTCCATCCCCGACAATACACCCAAATAAATTCGCCGCGCTTCTTCTTGACCGGAAATGAGGTCAACGCTTAAACCCAACTCAGCGTCTACCCGTTGTAAAAAATCTTTACCATTGGGGGCTTCGCGCACAGCACTTGTTGCTACTGCCACGATTGTTTCCGCGTTGAGAGTTTTGGCAACTTCTTGGAAGCGTTGCAAAGTAGCGATCGCCCGTTCCATCACCTCTGGTTTGAGAGATCCTGTCTTTAGGTCACAATCCCCCAATCTCACAGTTTCCTTTTCTCTGCCAATGATGGTAAAAGCTGGTAGTGTCGGGTCAATTTGCACAATAACCATGTGCAGAGAATTTGTTCCCAGGTCAATAGAGGCAATAATTCGGTGTTGTTGGTCAACTGTTTGAGTTGAAAGACTCTCCCAGCTATTTGAAAGTAAACTCACCATCGTTGTTCTCTGTGTTAAGGATGGCAAAATCTGGTATTGCTGATGTTATGTAGCGTTACCAAGATCTCAACAGGCAAAGACGTCAAGAAATGCCACTTGCACTCTTGCCGGAGCATGTACCACTAAGACGACGTTGTCGTGGTATACAAGGTTGCTAATTCAGGTTCTACTATTAGAGATAGCAAACAAAGATATTATATAGATGTGAAGATATATAAAAGCATCTAGCTATAGTCATTATTTTGGGGATTCTTATGCTGAGTAAGCAAGAACACAACATCATACCCGTATGGCTGGCGATCGTCCGACTTTTAAGGTGGCATAAACCCGAAGGACGGTTGATTTTAATGATTCCTGCCTTGTGGGCTGTGTTTTTAGCAGCTTCAGGGAAACCGCCTTTATTACTAGTGGTCGTTATCGTATTAGGAACTCTCGCCACAAGTGCTGCTGGATGTGTGATCAACGATTTGTGGGATAGAGATATCGATCCGCATGTGGAAAGAACACGCGATCGCCCTTTAGCTTCCCGCAGACTGTCTATAAAAGTTGGTATCGTTGTCGCGTTCCTTTCAATGGGATGTGCAGGGGTTCTTGCTTTCTATCTTAACCCACTCTCATTCTGGTTGTGTGTGGCAGCCATTCCAGTTATTCTCCTTTATCCGGGTGCCAAGCGGGTATTCCCCATACCGCAACTTGTTCTCTCCATCGCTTGGGGTTTTGGCGTTTTGATTAGCTGGAGTGCCGTGACAGGAAACCTCTCTCAACCTACTTGGTTGCTGTGGAGTGTTACTGTACTTTGGACATTGGGATTTGATACCGTTTATGCGATGAGCGATCGCGACGATGATCGCCGTATTGGTGTCAATTCAAGCGCCCTCTTTTTTGGCGATCGTGCGCCGATCGCGATTGGAATTTTCTTTCTTGGGACTATACTACTCCTGGGTTGGCTAGGTGTCGTCATCCACCTTCACATTGCCTTTTGGGTTAGCCTTGCACTTGCTGCTATCACTTGGGTTTGGCAATACACTCGCTTGATAAAGCAAGATTTGCCCAACTCAGTTTATGCTGAAATGTTCCGCGAAAATGTTTGGATTGGCTTTCTCTTGCTTGCTGGGATGATTGCTGGGAGTTTCTAGTCTCTTGGAATTAAAAATTAAGCTCATCCTACCGTTAGTTTAAATTTAAGTTGTAGAGACAAGCTGCAAACAGCGTCCCTACAACATAAGTGCTAAATGATTACAGCAGATACAGCAAGCCGAAAAGGATAAT
>CAZZVG010000053.1:0-12703 GCA_964657295.1 Iningainema sp.
ACTCATCCAATATATAAGCTTGGGTATTGTTTATCGGACGACCGATGGGAGGAAGTGTTTGCCAACTGTTAGCGTCCCCTGTCAAGGTAAAAGTTGTGACATCTTGACACTCGGTTGCGCCGTAATGATTGTGTAGAGTACAACCTGTTTGCCGGAAGAAGTTGGCAATGGCAGGTGTAATCTGCAACTGTTCGCCAGCAGTCATCACCTCACGCAGAGTGGTGGGAACTGTTTGCTCGTTAATGACTTCTGCTAACTGCTGTAGGGCAACAAAAGGAAGATAGAGTTTTGAAATCTTGTTTTGGGCGATCGCGTTTAACAAGGCTTCAGGTAACAATCGCATTTCCTCTGTTATCAACACCAGCGTTCCTCCAGAACACCAAGTAGAAAAGATTTCATGAAAGGAGATATCGAAGCTCAGGGGAGCAAATTGTAGAGTCTTAGCTCCGACTGTTCTATTGTGCAGATGCCAGCCAATCAGATTAGCAAGAGCAAGATGTTCCATCATCACACCCTTGGGCTTGCCTGTGGAACCGGAGGTGTAAATAACGTAGGCTAAATTATCTGGCTTAACCAAACTGACTGAATTTTCATCACTCTCAAGAGAGATTTTTTCACAGTCAGAGTCTAAGCAGACTATCTCTTGGTTTTTGGCTATCTCTGCTATTTTTGATGATGCCTTGAGTAACGTCTGGGTAGTGAGCAGCACTTGCACGTTGGCATCTGACAACATGTATGCTAAACGTTCCTGTGGATAAGCGGGATCTAATGGTACATAAGCACCACCTGCCTTCAGAACACCTAATATTGCTACCATCTGCAAGAGCGATCGCTCTACACAGATACCAACTAACCCTTCTGGTTTGATCCCCAGCTTTTGTAGGTAATTGGCTAATTGATTGGCACGACAATTTAGTTCCTTATAGGTTAATTGCTGGTTTTCTGCAACTACCGCAACAGCGTTACTATTTTGTGCTACTTGAGCTTCAACTAATTTATGAATCAAGGGTGAAGCATATTCTGTTTTTGTGTTATTCCACTCCACCAAAAGTTGATGGCGTTCTACTTGGGTTAACAACGGCAGTTCGCCGATATGTCCCTCTGGATTAGCAACAATACGACAGAGCAAATTCTGAAAATGCTTGATTATGCGGTTTATTGTCGCTCCTTCAAATAAGTCGGTATTATACTCCCATCTCCAGACCAATCCTTGGTGTGTGTCGTTGATAGATATACACAAATCTAATGGTAGAAATGTGCTTTCTATATCCACAGGAGTTAGGGTGAGATTCGGCAATAAAAGCGTTGGCAACAAGTCAGAACGCAAGATAAAGAACACCTGGAACAAGGACGGAAAGCTCCTATCCCCCTCTAATTTTAACTCCTCCACTAACTTCTGGAAAGGGTAATCTTGGTGGTTGTCAGCTTGGGATTTCACTCTCGCCACGCGAGACAATAACTGGAGAAATGAGGGATTACCAGACATATCAGTCCGCAGCGCTAAATGGTTGCCAAAGTCACCAATCAATTCCTCCGTAACAGGGAGATTGCGACCCGATACAGGCGACCCTACTAAAATATCTTCAAGTCTTGTGTAGCGGTAAAGTAATGTTTTGAACGCTGCTAGTAGGGTCACAAATAGGGTAACTCCTTGCTGCTGACTCAGTCGCTTGAGTTGATCGCACAGATCGCCCTTGAGTTTCAGATCTTGGTAAGCACCTGAATATGTCCCAATTGCTGGTCGTCTTGGATGGTCTATAGGCAGTTGCAATAGGGGCAGATGGTCTCCAAGTTGCTGCTTCCAGTAGCTGAGTTGAGTTTTTAGAATTTCTTCTTGTAGTTGTTGTCGCTGCCGAAGAGCAAATTCTTTATACTGGATAGGCAATTCTACTAAGGAAGACGCTTCACCAGAGGAGAAAGCTTCATACAGCGCCGTTATCTCTCGGAAAAATATGCCAATAGAGCGATCGCCATCACAGACGATGTTGTGCATACTCAACACCATTATGTGTCGGGCTGACTCCATCTGCAGCAAACTCACTCGCCACAGCGGTCCACTGTTAAGGTTGAAAGGAGAAAGGACAATTTGAGTAGTCAGCCGCTTAGCTTCATGCTCTCGTTCAGTTGTGGTTAATTTTTGCAGGTCTACTACTGGTAACTCTACCCTAAAGGGTGAACTAATTATTTGCCTTGGTTCGCTGTCAATGATATTGAAGGTAGTTCGTAAAATTTCATGCCGCCTGACAATTTCATTGATGCTCTGCTCTAATATATTCACATTGAGCAGACCTATAATTTCGATAGCTACTCGTATGTGGTATGCATAATTCTCATGTTTCACTTGTTCGAGAAACCACATTCGCTCTTGTTGAAAAGATAGGGGAAAACTTCCTTTTTTATCTAAAGTAGAATACATAATTTGCGTTTTCATATAATTTTATCTTTAGCACCCATTTTAATCTTACTCCCTTTCCAGTGTAAGATTACCGATCTTCTTTCTCTTCTTTCTTCTCCTGTCGGAGACGCTGCGCGAACGTGTCCTTTGCGTCTAGCCTTCGGCTTCTGCTTCGCAGTACGCGGTTTATTAAATAAATAATCTTCATGCCGGAAGAGAGTAGTATTTTTTGCCAGTCAATTCGTATAATTTTTTGTTATATTTTCACCAAGGCGAACCAAATTCAACTCCACAAATATAGTAATATTTAATCATAGCGAAGTTACACCAGAGATGATAATTAGGAAGCTAAGTGAAATTCTTAATACTCAAAGAGACGTTGCCTGGGGAAATGGTCAGAGTCGCAGGTTTCTTATTGAAACAGATGGAATGGGCTACTCACTCACAGAAACTGTGATCAACGCAGGCACTGAATCATTTTTAGAATACAAAAATCACATGGAAGCTTGCTACTGTCTTGAAGGAGAAGGGGAAGTAGAGGTAGATGGTGTTGTATATCCAATTGAACCTGGCACTATGTATGCTCTTGATCAGCATGACAAACATTATTTAAGAGCAAAAACTTCCCTAAGACTAATATGTATATTTACTCCCCCTTTAAAAGGAAATGAATCTCACAACCTTAGAAATGGCAAAACTTCTTGTTACTAGCGCATCTAGCGCAGAAATTTTCAAGTTGTTTCCTAGTTTCTCAAAATTTGTAATGATTAGTTTACCAATGACTTTTCATCCGGGTCAACTTGTAATTTTTCAGTTATAGTTGGAATTGAGACACTACCATCCTCAACATCACTGACAACCGTCCTGAACAACTGTACTCCAAGCATCACCATTCTGATTCCGTAAAACAAAGATAAAGCCAACCACAAGAGATGGTTACTCTCAAACTTACTCGCGGCAAAAGCAGTAGGTGCAAATCCCACCACAATGGCAACTAAGCTAACATTGCGGAGAGTGTGAGCTTCTGCCAAACCCAAGAAGTACCCTTCCAGACTCCAATCAATGTCAACACACACCATAATGAGTAGCACCCAAGGAACAAAAATATCAATGTTCTCGGTGACTTCGATGTGGTTGGTTAAGAACCCAAAAACAGTATCAGGAAATAGCCAACACACTCCGCCGAAAAAAAGTCCCACCAGCAGACTACTTAACCCAGAAACTATAGCTAGAGGTACTAACTGTTGTGAAGCACCTTTCCCTTTAAAGTTTCCGGCTAGAGTTGCCGTGCCAAATCCCAGTCCTTCAGCAATATAGCTGTTCAAAACGCACACTTGCATGAGCAAGGCATTTTGAGCATAGATAATCGTTCCCATCTGTACACCCTCATACCTAAACGTGAAGGTAGCAAAGAAAATCAGAAAATTGCTGACAAAGATATTGCCATTGAGAGCCAAAGTGGACCTTATAGCTGAGATGTTCCCAATTTTTGGAGCTATCTCTCGTACCTCTTGCCACTGAACTTCTTTGCATAAAAAAATCAATCCCACCAATAGAGTCAAATATTGGCTTGTAGCATAAGACACTCCTGCTCCCATACTTGCCCAGCCCCACTTAATAATCAAGAGGTAGTCGAGTGCGATTTTGGCAGCATTACCAACAAAAGACAACACCACAACGGAGCCGTTTTTTTCTTGTCCCAGAAACCAACCAATCAGGACAAAATTCAGCAAAACAGCAGGCGCGCCCCAAATTTGGGTGTTGAAATAGGCTTGACCCGAACCTTTGACCTCTGGTGTGAGATTTAGCAGGGCAAATCCCAACTCTCCCAAAGGGTACTGCAAAAGTACGATCGCTAACCCCAGCAGCAGAGCAATTAAACCATTACGCAGCCCCACCAACAACACAGCCTCTCGGTCATCACGTCCTACTGCTTGAGCTGTTATCCCGGTGGTACCCATTCGTAAAAATGTTAAAACCATGTAAAGAAAGTTAAGCAGGTTTCCAGCTAAAACGGCTCCAACTAAGTGGTGGATTTCTTTAAGATGACCCAAGAAGATGACACTGACTAAATTTGCCAAAGGCACCATAATATTAGACAGGACATTGGCAAGGGCAAGACGTAAGTAGCGCTTAACGAAGTCGTACTCGCTATTGAGCATCAAATTCATACATTATTTGATACAACATTTTACAACGTAACCATAAGGGTTTCAGGCTACAAAAACTAGAAGCGTTCAAATGGTACAGTTTTATCCCTGCTAACCAGGATGTTACCAGCAGGTCATCAGAAGTGCAGCCATATTTTTAACCTTTATAATCTTTGTTGGCATCGGCAGATTCACGACTAAAGCCATGAGACATTTGAGTATTCCTTAAGATTTTTAAAGTGGCATTGCTGTCATCTCACTTATCATTTTCAAGTCCTATTTGTCAAGGCATGCCCCCAATGGAGGCGATCGCCCGACTTTAGTCATCAGTAGGATAAAAGGTAAAAAAATATCCACAGGAAATCATGGAAACCTCTAATGATAATCAAAAAGAGGCGGGGAGCTTCGCCTCCTCCCCTTTCCCCCGGCAGGATTATCATTTCATTAAAAAAATTGAGTATTTTAACTGTTTGACAAAAGTTGCTTTATCTTAGCCCCTCACGGATGGTAGCCGCTAAACTCTCACCCATTTCAACACATGAGGATCTTTATTATAGCGGTAGGTAAAGCCGTCCTTAGTAGTGATGGATTGGCCAAGGCTAGCCTTGCGTCTAACAGTGCTAAGGGAATAGTTTGTTAATATCTGCATCTCTTTATGAGAAAGCCCTTCGATTATGCCTATTTCTGCCGCTATTTCTGGCTGGATTTGGGATTCATTATTGGGAAAATCATCTATTCTGATTTGAGCTTTTTCAGGGGGATTAGTGACAATTTCTTTTGCTTTTTGCTGCTGATAATCCTGCACGGTCACAAGTTGCCAACTGGAATCAGGTGCAAGTTCCAGAACCCATTGATGATAATTAAATAGACTTTCTCTGTGTCCAACACTGATAAACGTTGTTTTCGTCTCTTGTAACTGTTGATATAAATTACCTTCATTTTTCAAATCCAAAGCACTCGTTGCTTCATCTAATATAGTGAAGCTAGGACGAGTAACTACTAGTCGTGCGAAAGCAAGACGTTGTTGTTCTCCGAGCGATAATATATTTTCCCAAGGAACTTCTGTATCAAAGCCATCGATTCGAGTCAGCAAGTTTTGCAGGTTAACTTGTTGCAAAACGAATTCGAGTTCTTGATCGCTCATTTGACGAGTTGTATGAGGATAGAGTAACTGTTCGCGCAAAGTTCCTAAAATTATGTAAGGACGTTGGGGCAAAAACAATACGGATTCTAGGGGAGGACGCACCAGACGACCAGTACCTGCATTCCATAACCCAGCGATCGCTCTCAATAAAGAACTTTTCCCTCGACCACTTGGACCTACAATGAGTAAACCTTCTCCTCTTTGAACAGAAAGTGACAAGTCTTCGACAATAACCTGCTCATAATCCGGGGTTTGTAAAGTAACATTCTCAAAAGCAAGATGGTTTTCTTCTATTGTTTTAATAGTACTGGCATTTTCTGGTTGTTTGGTCACTTCTTCTAACGCACCCGAAAACTCAGCTAAACGCTCAACGTAACTCGAAAAATTTCCAGAAGTGCCAAATGCAGCTATTAGTTCTCCCAAAGCATTAGTAAACATAAAGCTAGCTACACTAGCTTGTCCAACTTGTCCGAAATCAATTTCACCTCTAATATATAAAGGCGCAAGTATGAATAACATAAAAAGTTCGATGACAACCTGATATCCTCTGTTAAAAATGTCTCTATTTCTCTCCCAATCAATCTTGCGTTTAATGTTTGTTATCAACTTACTAAATCGGCGCTCAATTATATTTAATTCTTGTTTTTCCCCCCTAAAAAAAGCTATCGATTCAGCGTGATCCCTAACATGAGTTAGACAGTAATTATAGTCAGCCTTAGATTCGATTTCCACTTGATTAATACTATTTAATCCTTGATTTAAGTAGAGAGCAATAAAATTTCCTATAATCGTATAAATGACCAGAGCAACAGCAATCTGTTGAGAAATTGACCATATAATTATTGCAAAACTTATCATTTCCAGTACTTTTTCTAGGAAAGTAGCTGAAAAATTGAGGGCATTAATGGTAATTGGTTCAATTTCTTGGGATAAACGTTGATCGGGGTTCCCAATATCAGTTTTAAAATTAATTTTATAATAAGCCCGATCACTTAAATATTTATCTAAAATTTGATTATTAAGCCATTTGTACCAATCAAGAGCAATTTGTTTTCTAACAAATCTGGAAAATCCTAATAAAAGCGTTACCAAGACAAGTCCAGCAGCATAAAATGATATGATATTAATAAACTTAGAATAATCTTTTTCTATAAGTATGATATCGACTATGTAGCGATTAATAAAACTATTAAAAGTAGTTACACCTACAAATGCGATTATTAGTAAGATTAGCAGAATAAGCATTCCCCATGCACGAATTACGTCTGAGAATGCTCTTTGTCCTGGCTTTGTTGGATACCAGTAAGGCCCTGCGATAACTTTTACATCTTCCCAGAACTGCGTAAAATCTGAAAAAACATTTCTTGAGGGTTGAGCTTGAATAACTTGGGTTGGCATATGTTGGAAATAAACTGAACTCTTATAGAATTAGCTTAGCGTAGAATTATCAGTAATAATTACCAAATGAGGAACTCTACTCACAACTAATTTTTCAACTCATATTACCTAATTGTTGAGTGCGGCTTAAAGCAGCAAGCACTGCATTAGAGATGATAGTTCGCATACCACCTTTTTCTAACTCGTAAAGACCAGCAGCAGTCACTCCCCCAGGACTAGTTACCTTATTTCGTAAGACGGCTGGATGTTCACTCGTGTGAAACATAAGTTCTACACTACCAGCAATTGTATGTAATGTCAGTTCTTGGGCTTGTGTCCGAGTTAAACCCATCTGAACCCCAGCATCAATCATTGCTTCGATATACAGAAATACAAATCCAGTCCCCGCACTACTCAACGCCGTTGCCATATCAAGGTAATGTTCATTTTGGGTAGCAATTTCCTTACCTAATGCTTGTAAAATGGCTTGGGTATGCGATCGCTGTATCTCTGTCACACTTGACGATGCACACCACACCGTAGTCCCATGACCAACTTGTACTGCAATATTCGGCATTGTACGGACAACAGCAGGATGATCCAACCCTTGGCACAGAGATGGAATACTCGCTCCACTCACAATACTAATTACTAAAGTATCAGGTGGAATTTTACCCTTCAGCATAGCCATAACCTCTGCCAAAACCTGCGGCTTCACTGCTAATACTACAATGGATGCGCCTTGCACAGCTTCTATATTGCAGGTTGTAGTACGTACTCCATATTCCCTTTCTAAATGAAGGCATCGCGCAGAAACTGGATGGCTGACTATAATTAGATCGGGTTTTTGAACAATTTTCGTCGATAACAATCTAGTAATTATCATTTCGCCCATCGTGCCACCGCCGATCAAGGCAATTTGTAACTCTCCCAGCATATCTTCTCCCTATTATCCAAGTCATTTGAATGTTGTTGGTATCAAGATAGATTGGGCTGAATCACAGCTTTTAGTACAGATCCTTGCTCTACATCTGCCAGCGCTTGATTAATTTCTTCTAGTGTGTATGAACGACTAATTATGCTTTCCCAAGCAAGATTTTTTCTAGAATCACTATGACGTTTTAGTAATTCAATCATTCTATAAAAATGGCTGAAATCAATTCCCCAAGTTCCGCGAATATCAATATGTTTTAGATTAATTTCCAAGTGTGGATTGATGAGAATCTCACCCGTGTTAGTGTAATGGCCAACAATAACATAGCGACCTCCATTTCTCGTCATATTCAAGCCCTCTTTGACAGCAATGGGAACGCCTGTGGCTTCAATAGTGACATCAGCACCGTGTCCGTGCGTCAATTCCAAAACCCGCTCAATATGTTGTCGTGGATCATCAGCCTTAATTACAAGGGTTTCATCTACACCGAAGGATCTGGCAACTATTAATCGGCTCTCATATTTATCGATGACAATTACTTTGCCCGCGCCTGAGAGCAAAGCTAGAATTGCCACACTCAAACCCACAGCCCCACAACCCTGCACCACGACAACATCACCAATTTGAATCTGCGCTCGATCTATAGCGTGTAGTGCAGTTGGTAAAGCACATCCCCCAGCAATGAATTGCTTTGGTGTAACTTCTTCCGGTAAAGTTACAACTTTAACCCCTGGTTTGAGGTAAATCAGTTCAGACCAACCACCCAGCAACCCATCTTTCGCTGAGTAAGTGACACCATAAACTTTGCGTTGTGGACAGCGAGTTGATGCTTTGGCTACTAGACAATACCAGCAGTTGTAACAGGTTTCGTGGACGTCCAGAAAGGTGACGATCGCTCCAGGCTGAATTAATTTACCATTAACATCGCTCACCCGTCCACCTGTTTCCATCACACGACCAACTGAGAAGTGTCCGGGGATAATTGGATACGGTACTCCCTCTAAACGCCCATGTAGTAAATGTACATCAGTTCCACAAACTTCACTATATAAGGTTTCAAGAATGATTCCACCCTTTTCCAGAATCGGGTCTGGTAATTGTTGCACTTTAACTGGGTGATTGGGTGCAGTCATCACAGCTGCCTTGGGCATGAATTACTTCCTCACTATATTTACCAAATTGCCAATTTCTCACCGAGCTATAGGGTTCCTATTTGATTGCGTGAAAAACAAAGCTGGCTAAAAGCTTACCCTATAAAGGTTTAGTTTTCAGTTATAGTTAACAAGATTTAACTAGGATTGCTATAGTATCCTGCCTCCTACTTATTAGCTTTAAGACCAAAAAATAATTTCACCGTTAGGCAGTAATCCAATCGCAGAAGTGAAAGTCACACGTTGTCCATCCACAGGCTCAACAATGTGATAGTTACGTGTATTGAAAATGAATACATCTCCTACAGAAGGTTGGAAGGCGATCATGTCTGCATCTGCAATTACTGGATCACTATAGCCGTAGGAATCGAGTTTATATTGGTCATTTCCTGGTTGCCACTGGCGATCATAAATACGTGTGTTGCCATGATTGTTGGGAGAAAATTTCAAGTACAAATTCCAGGAAAGCTGAGAAATAACTGTACCAATTTCCCATTCAGATTGTTCTAACGGGGCATAATCAATATGAAGTTGAGTACCCTGCTCTATTTTTCTGATCAGTCCTGCATAATAACTACCATAAAATGGTTCCGAAGCAATTCGCACAGTCGCGCCTGTACACTCTCGGATTTTCACCATTAAGCGTTCTAATGGATTGAAAGAGGCTGCCATAATGCAGTCTCTTAATTTAGCTGTCCGTTTTACTGCTTGAAAATAAGCTGCTTTACTAATGCGATTATATTCAAACACTGTGATGCCAATTCGCTCAATCTTGGGATTCACATCTTGATAGCAATCAAACTTGAACAATTGAGCTTGAGCAACTAACATTTCACACTCTTGGGGTGTGGCAAATTCTTTTAGCCGAATTAAAGGAATTCGGTTTTCCAAGAGCATTCTTAAAGATTCTGTAGTTAAGGGATACTCTTGCTTGTTTTCCCACACCTTGGATTTAATCTGGTTAGAAGTAGTCATAATTCAGTTCCTTAAATTTCAATCTAAACTCGAATGAAACCTATCCAATTCTGCCAAAGGTAGCTGAGACTAAATTGAGTTATTTATTCCAAACACAACCTTTGATTTCCCTAGTTTGGAAATGTACGTAGTTTTTGCTAAAACCAATTATAATTCCTGTTTGAAAAACAGTTGCACCCACAAACGCGGCTATTAATAAGCTCAGGAGAATGAGCATTGCCCATGCGTTTAAAAACATCTGAGAATACTCTTTTGCCTAGCTTTATGGGATATCAGTAATATCCAGCGTTCGCTTTTACATCTGCCCACAATTAAGTAAAACTTGAAGAAGCATTTGTTACCTCACAGATCAACAATGTTCAGCTTTGCTCTGTCACAGGGCTAAATCAGAACTTTATTGAATAGAGGCTGTAGTGGTGTGTGGTCGCGGCTCACCAAGAATTCTGGTCTGGGTTGCCCCTTGAAGCTTGGTATATTGTTGATGCTGTTATAAGTGATAAGGAGGAGCCTGCGGTCGTAGGGAGAAATGTTGGGTGCTGATCCGTGTACTAAATTACAGTGAAAGAAAAGGACAGTCCCTGAAGGGCCTTTTGGTGCGACCATACCTTTTTCATTAGCTAGTTTGGCGATCGTTTCTTTACCGAGGGAGTACTTGAGAGCAGCACTGACATTAGATTTCCAGTCGTTTTTTCGACCATTAACTTCAGACGATTCTATTTGTCCCAAGTGAACAAGGCTCTCTTTGTGAGAACCAGGAATGAAATAGATAGGCCCGTTAAACTCATTAAATTCATCCAAGAAAACCGCTACATTTAATGCCATAGGGGATGGCATACCATCTTCTTGATCCCAAAATACAAAGTCTTGATGCCACGGCCACAAATCTCCTCCAAAAGCTGCTTTAAAGTTGATTTTAAACTGATAGACATATACATCGCTATTGAGAATTTCACAAGCAGATGTTAGAAGGCTGGGGTGTCGAACCAAAGAATCAAACACTTCTGTGGTGGTGTGGCATCCGTGAAGAGCGCGAACTGTTTTATTGTCTTTTTCTAAAATCCGTCCTGGTGTATCTTTTACTATCAAATCCTCAACAGCAGCGTGCATTGCCCCGACTTCTTTTGTCGAGAAAAGCTCTGGGACAAATAGTAGCCCATTTTCTTTATAATATTCTATTTGGTCTTTCGTTAATTTCATGGTCTTCTCCATTTGAAAGGTGTAGAACATAAGTATTGTTTTGATGCTTCGACGCAACTAATCATTGATAGAAAGTTGTGTTGATAAATGCTCAGTCAATTGCAAATCTTTCCTCAATGGCGATCGCTCTTTTAAAGAAAAATGCTCTTGATAGTCCAAATCTGGTTATCAAAATAAGGTTCATACCCCATCATCTGTAGCTTCTTGTGCTTGTTCAATACAAGCTTTCAACTGTTTTGCTAAGACCTGAACGTGGGGCTGATGCATCATCGTCATATGATTACCTGGGACAAAATGAACATCCACTGGTTCGGCAGAAAATTTGTTCCAGCCCCAGGCTAAATCTTGCAACATCTTAGAAGGTAATTCACTATCAGATTCATCAAAATTGATGACAGTCTCATTGGCACGCAAGAGGGTAATTTGGGTTGGATAAACCTCTTGTGGCACATAATTCACTGAAGAGTTAGCTTTGAGCAGTTGCACCATACTATTAAGTTGAGTAATGTCATCTTCAGGAGGCAAGATATCAACGTTTTTTAACCTTTCTACAACGTATTTCAGCTGTTCTTCCCAAACCATAGATTGAAGAATATCGATAGAACAATCCATGTTTTTGGCGAAAACAACTTCGATTGTGTTGGCTAATTCAGCTAACCATTGAGTGTTATCCCAATCAAAATGTGATGCCTTTTCCAGTGGAAAAGGTGCTGAAGTATCAAGAATGGCGACTAAGGCAACCTTATGACCTTTGCCAAGTAACTGCTGCGCCATTTCAAAAGCTATTTGACCACCAAAAGAATGCCCTGCCAAAAAATACGGTCCCTGCGGTTGAACAACTAAGAGTGCTTGAATATAATGGGCGGCTACATCCTCAACCTGGGTAATTAATTCTCCTTCTTCACAAAGAGCATTTGCTTGGAAACTGTAAAATGGTTGGTCTAAACCCAGACAACAGGCTAAACTATACAAGTAAAAGGGATTGCCAGCAGCCCCTGGAAGACAAAACAAAGGTGGCTTAGAACCGTGCGGCTGAAGTGCTACTAAGGGAGATCCACTCTTAAAATCTGAATCGAATGGTACAATAGTTGCCAATTGTTCAATAGTTGGATTTTGGTAAAGGCTGGCGATCGGAATATCTCTACCAAACTGCTGTTTAATTTGAGCCATTAAGTAAGGAGTTAAAAGGGAGTGACCACCAAGCTCAAAGAAGTTATCTTTTACTCCCACTTTGTTAAGTTTCAAAACTCTTGACCAGATTTGTGCTAGTTGCAGTTCTAATTGGTTACGTGGTGCAACAAATGTGTCTAAGTTAGTGATGTCAGAAGGTGGTTTTAATGCACGTCGGTCTACTTTGCCGCTATTTGTGAGTGGCATTTG
>CAZZVG010000054.1:0-12640 GCA_964657295.1 Iningainema sp.
CCATAATGATATCAACACTACCCAGAATGACGACAATATCTGCCAATTTCACACCCCTCAATAACTCAGGTACAATCTGAACATTGTTGAAATCAGCAGCGCGAATCTTCCACCGCCAGGGGAACGAGTTGTCATCACCAATTAGATAAATTCCCAGTTCACCTTTGCCGCTTTCGACACGAGAGTAAATTTCACCTTTGGGAATTTTGAAAGTGGGAGCAATTTTCTTACTAACGTACTGGTAATCAGGACCATCCCACTCAGATTTTTTCCCGGCTGCCATCCGCTTAGCTTCCAAGTTTTCAAAAGGGCCACCAGGAAGTCCGGCGATCGCTTGGCGAAGAATCTTCACAGATTCACGCATTTCCCGCATCCGCACCACATAACGAGCGAGGCAATCACCAGCGGTTTCCCAGTGTACATCCCAGTCGAAATCGTCGTAACATTCATAGTGATCTACTTTCCGCAAATCCCACTGGACGCCGGAAGCACGTAACATCGGACCAGAGAGTCCCCAGTTGATTGCTTGTTCGCGGGTGATAGTGCCAACCCCCTCGATCCGACGACGGAAGATGGGGTTATTAGTCACCAAGCGTTCGTACTCGTCAACTTTCGGCAAAAAGTAGTCGCAGAAGTCCAAGCATTTGTCAACCCAACCATAAGGTAAGTCAACTGCAACGCCGCCAATGCGGAAGTAGTTGTGGTTAACCATTCGATAACCTGTCGCCGCTTCCCACAAGTCGTAGATCATCTCCCGTTCGCGGAACTGGTAGAAGAAGGGAGTTTGAGCGCCGACGTCAGCTAGGAATGGACCAAACCACAGCAAGTGATTAGCGATGCGGTTCAATTCCAGCATAATAACGCGGATGTAGCTGGCGCGTTTGGGAACCGGAATATTTGCCAGTTTTTCTGGGGCATTGACGCTAACGGCTTCATTGAACATCCCTGCTGCGTAGTCCCACCGACTTACGTAGGGAACGTACATAATGTTGGTGCGGTTCTCGGCAATTTTTTCCATTCCTCGATGCAGGTAGCCGATGACTGGTTCGCAATCAACGACATCCTCGCCATCTAAGGTCACAATTAACCGCATAACCCCATGCATTGAGGGGTGGTGGGGACCCATGTTTAGCACCATTGGTTCGGTGCGGGTTTCTAATCTTGCCATAGATTCAGTGTTCCGCTCTCTTTTGTGACAATTGTAAAATTGAACCGCTTAGAAGATAGACACTTACAGATAAGCGGGTGAACTGAGCAAATATTTTGTAAACAAGGCGGGTGTTATGCCATTTTACAAATTCCTGCTTCCTCTGACTCGCCCACATAAAGCCACCCTAAAGCCAAATGGTGCTATAGGCTGTGATTCCGTGTTTCGTTTTGTTGCACTTCTCTATTCAATTATATGGATTTGGAGATAGAGGGCGCAGGATTTTTTCGCCCGCTTACCTATTGACTATACGACTCTCTACTCCCTACCACGCTCAGTTAGTTCAGACTAATCTCATTCTCATGATAGAAGTTAAATCGAGAGCAGAGGCGGAAATTAGATGATTGTGAGATAAATATGAAAGACTATAGTTAAATTGTCAACCAATGCCCTTACTGGAAAATACAGAAACACAACCGAGTCTCCCTGAAGTTTACCGCAGTATTACTATTCCTGAGGGGAAAAGCTTTTGGCGGAAACTCTTAGCTTTTGCTGGACCAGGTTATCTGGTAAGTGTAGGTTACATGGACCCAGGAAACTGGGCTACAGATATTGCGGGTGGCGCTCAGTTCGGTTACACACTTCTGAGTGTCATTCTCCTATCTAACTTTATCGCCATTTTGCTACAGTCTTTGTGTGTGCGTCTTGCTGTCGCCACCGAACTAGACTTGGCTAAATCTTGTCGAAACCAATTTAACCAGAAAGTCAACATTGTCCTCTGGATACTTGCTGAGATTGGTATTATCGCCACTGACCTAGCGGAGGTGATTGGTGGTGCGATCGCCCTACATTTATTGTTTCACATCCCTTTGTTTGTGGGCGTGTGCCTCACTAGTTTGGATGTCCTACTCTTACTCATGTTACAGCGCCATGGGTTTCGGTATCTTGAAGCTTTAGTTATTACTTTAGTATCTAGCATTGGACTGTGTTTTATGCTAGAGGTAATATTTTCGCAGCCTGATTTCGGCAGCGTCATGCTTGGTTTTGTGCCTCACCCAGCCATCATCCAACAACAAGAAATGTTATACGTTGCTCTGGGCATTTTAGGTGCTACCGTCATGCCGCATAACTTATATTTACACTCAGCAATTATACAAACACGGGCATGGCAACACACGCCAGAAAAGAAACGAGAAGCCATCAAGTTTGGCACAATTGATTCAACGATTGCTTTAACGTTTGCCTTGTTTGTCAACGCTGCGATCTTAATTGTCGCCGCAGCAACTTTTCATTTTTCCGGACATCAGGGAGTGGCACAAATTGAAGATGCTTACAAATTGTTGTCCCCTCTGTTAGGTGTGAAGGTTGCCAGTTTTGTTTTTGCCTTAGCTTTACTCGCTTCAGGGCAAAGTTCCACCCTAACGGCAACTTTGTCTGGGCAAATTGTGATGGAAGGTTTTTTGAATCTACGTGTAACCCCTTGGGTACGCCGTTTAATCAGTAGACTAGCAGCGATTATTCCTTCTCTAATCTGTATTGCCTTGTTCGGTGATGGCAGTACCACTAAATTACTGATCTTCAGCCAAGTCCTCTTAAGCTTCCAACTGTCGTTTGCCGTTTTCCCGTTAGTCATGTTTACTAGCGATCGCCAGTTTATGGGAGAATTTGTCAATCCACTGTGGTTAAAACTCGTCTCTTGGGGTGTCGCATTGATGATTGCAGGACTAAATGTTTGGCTGATCTGGCAAAGTTTGTTAGCAGTGCTGAGTCTGAGTGGCTAAAACCGGGGGTTTTCAGCATGGTTTTGAGAGTAATTTTTAATTTTTAATTCCCGAAAGGGACTGACTTTTACTCGTGAATTGTACCATCAGGCATAATTGCCTCTGTTAAAGTTGCTCCTTTGAAAGTTACTCCAATCAGGATTGCTTCTCTCAAATCGGCTCTGGTGAGATCGGCTCCAGTCAAATCTGTCTGATATAATATGGTATTTGTTAAATCCGCTTCAACCAAGCAAGCCCAACTCAAGTTAGCTCGAGTCAAATTTGCGTCTCTGAGATTGGTTTGAAATAAAGTTCCATTGCTGAGATTTGCTCTACTGAGATCTGCGGCACAAAACGTAGCCATTGATAAGAGTGCTGCAATTAGGTTTGCTCCATTTAAATTGGCTTCTCTCAGGTTTGCTGTACTCAAATCTGTTCGATGTAAAATTGCCCAACTGAGATCTGCACCGATTAGGTTCGCTTCTTTGAGATTTGCTGCAGTTAAACAAACTTCACTTAGATTTGCTCCTTCCAAATTTATTCTTCCGAAATTCCTCTGCCCTGCGGCATATCTTTTAACAAGTTGCTCTGCGTTCATGTCTCCGGAAATAAGCCTGTCCATCCCACCTCTCGCGAATTTACTCATCAAAAACATAAAAACCTATTTTTTTACCCTTTGGGTGACGCCAAAGGCGAACAGCGCTGTCTCACTGGTGTGACGCGCTCAACGTCACCGACAAAATTGTCAAAATGACCGCCGATTTGGGGATCGAGGGTAGCACGCCCAGAAAGCTGTTAAAGTTAATAAAAAAAAGTGCAAACATTGCGTATACTTTGATAATTCGTTAAATTTCTTAATCTTTTTTTTAAAATTCTAAACAAGTATTCCCGTGAAGTCAATCTATCTTAAGTATTTATACTCAATTAAGCTAGATGGCGAGAGAGGAATAAGAATATCTCATGGATGATCGGGAGTGTAAGCTAAGAATCATTATCTTTTCAACCATCCCCGATTACCTACGACTAAGCACGACTTATCTCTTGGGTGATTAAAAAAACCCCGGCTGATGTCGGGGGTCATATTGGATGTATGAATGCATGGGATTTTGTTATTGTGCGGTAGACATGGAATTGTAGCAAGATTTGTTACACCCCTTGGGGTGCGAAGACTATTGCGTAAAATGACCAATAAGCTTTATAATGAAAGATCTAAAAAATTAACTAGATAATTTTAGGAAAGTTAAGCCAGTCAGGTTTCTGATGCCTTTTCTTTTTCCAAAAACTTATGGGGTTCTTATTTTTAACTTTTGACTTTTGACTTTTGACTTCCCTGAAAGGGCTGACCTGCTATTTATTTACTCTACGGTTAAATTGATTTCCGAAAATATTGAATTTCCGAATTTTCTACCTACCGCTGTCGGACAATTGACAGAACCGACATCAGTTGCTTTGGCTCAGAATATTAAACAGATAGCAATTCCCACTTCTTTAAGTGCAGATCCAATTGCCACCACATATGTGAGTCAAGGACGTGGTGGTACACCTTTTCTGTTGATTCATGGTTTTGACAGTTCTGTATTGGAATTTCGCCGTCTCTTACCGCTACTTGCAGCCAAGAGTGAAACTTATGCAGTGGATTTACTGGGTTTTGGGTTTACAGACAGACCAGTAGGGGTAGAGTTGAGCAAGAGTAACATAAAAACGCATTTCTATACTTTCTGGAAAACCCTGATTAATCAACCTGTGATTTTGGTAGGGGCTTCGATGGGTGGTGCAGCAGCTATCGATTTCACCCTCACTTACCCAGAAGTGGTAGAAAAGCTGGTGTTGATTGACAGTGCTGGTTTAGTAGGGGGATCGCCTGCGGGTAAATTGATGTTTCCGCCATTGGATTATTTGGCAACTGAGTTTTTGCGTAATCCGAATATACGTAATAGTATTTGCCGTGCTGCGTACAAGAACAAGCAACTAGCATCACTTGATGCTCAATTATGTATGGCATTGCACTTACAAGCACCAAGTTGGAGTAAAGCTTTGATCGCATTCACCAAAAGTGGTGGTTATAGTGCTTTTAAATTTCAGGAATTAGCAAAAATTGTGCAAAAGACACTCATCCTTTGGGGTGATTCTGACAAGATTTTAGGTACTAAAGACGCCACAAGGTTTGAGCGCGCGATCGCCCACAGTCAACTGATTTGGATCGAGAATTGTGGTCATGTTCCCCACCTAGAACAGCCGCAAATCACTGCTCAGCATATTATCGCTCATTGCTAAGATCCCCGACTTCTTTAAGAAGTCGGGGATCTTAATTTTTCGTCATCAGCAAATCAATCCAATGGCTGTCAAAGATGAGTTCATATATCCGGTTATGGACTTGAAGAAAACCTTGTTGCTTAACCACAAGCCCTGACAAGAGTAATTCCCTTTCTTCGGGACTATCAGGTGAAATAACTTTTCCTTGATGCAAAATTTGGCGATAGAGTTCTAGAAGCCGAACAGGTTGTTGATCACTCTTAATAATGCGATCGCGTACAGTTCTCAAATGTTCTGGCTCATCCTGAGATTCCCAATTCTCTATGATCTCAGTTCGCACCAGTGTTTCCATCCACTCAGCTTCACCGTTTGTCCAGATAGGAGACGAAGAATTGCGGATCAGCTTACAGAGTTTTTGAGTCAGAAAAGGTTGACCGCTCGTCCAGGCTAACACTTCTTTTAATACCACTTGCGGATTGCTCACCTTATTTGTCAATCCTTGAAGCAGAGGTTGCGCTTCGTGAATTTGAAAGCCATTGAGTTGAATTGCTTGACCAATGTTAAAGGACGTTCTCTGGTAGTCAGTCATCAAATCGGAGGGTGTTGCCACTCCGAACAGAGCAAAAGTTAAACGCTGATATTCGGGATTGATACTGCGCTGATTATAGCAAAAGCGAATCAAAGCAAAAAAGTCATTGACTGGGAAATTCAAACCCAAGACGCTATCAATTTCATCTAAAAAAATAAAAACTTTTTCGGTTTTAATTTGACCTAGTATAATTTCTTCTATAAATTGACTCAAGCACTGAATAGGCGATAAATCTTTCTGCTCGTTCCACCAAGCTTTCAAATTCACCAATCTTTGCAAGTTAAAACTTTGCCATAACTCCACGGCTAATCCCTTATACCATTGAATAGGAGTCACGTTGTCAATGCCCAGACGAGTGATATCAACCGCCGCACAACTAAAACCCTCTTGTTGAAAAAGGTGCATCATACGTACCATGAGGCTTGATTTACCCATCTGCCTTGCATTGAGTACATAACAAAACTCTCCTCGCTTCAATGCTTTGTAGAGGTGACGATCTGTAGAACGCACCACATAGGTGGGAGCATCCATAGGCAGACTTCCGCCAATTTGATAGTCGTAGGTTAAGGGTTGATCATCACTTTTAAGTAGAGCATTTTCAAATACCAGTTCTGCTTGAGTCGCTTTGAGAATTTCTAGGGTTTGTGAAAGTTCTTGAGTGCGCTCAAGTACTTTTTGTTCTAAAGTACGGTTTGACTCAGCTAAGGCATCTTTTGCCTGCTCTAGGGCGACATTCTTAAGTTCTAGTTCTTGAGTAAACTGAATCCGTTCGGCTTCTGAGCGTTTGCGTTGGCTGATATCTTGAAAGGCAACTATAGAATAAACAATCTTACCACTGTCATTAAAAACTGGGGTAGCTGATACCTCCAAGGGAATAATCTTGTCAGCATGGCGAATCTCCATATCATCGACAGTGACACTTTCGCCTTTTAATGCTCGCATAGCTGGCAGTTGGTCAAGGGTGTACAACTGCGTTGTTCCCACCGAAACAACTCTGTAGATCTCGCTCAATTGATCGGATAGAGACGTGGTGATAATTTCCTTACCCAGAATCTGTTGTGCCATTTGATTGGCGTAGTAGGGGTGAGCGTTAGCATCAAGGACAAAGATCCCCACTGGTACAGCTTCTAAAAATTGATTCAGTCTGCTCTGGCTCTCAGACAATTCCACCTCTGCTCGCTGGCGATCGCTAACTTCTTGTTGCAGGCAGCTCAGTAATTCTACTTGAGCTTGTTGTGCTAATCGTTCCTTTTCCCAAGCTGCTTTCATCTGCTGCACATGCTGCAGAGTTTTGTTGGTCGTAATTTCTAAATCTTGAAAATTAATTGGCTTGGTGAGGAAGTCAAATGCACCTTTATTCATTGCCGTTCTAATATTGTCAATATCTCCATAGGCAGAGATAATCACGGCTTTGATCATTGGATGTAATTCGTGAAGCTGAGCCAGTAAAGTTAGTCCATCCATTTCCGGCATCAAGATATCAGTCAATACCATATCCACATCCGGTTCAGCTTTGAGCATTTCCAGCGCTTCTACACCATTGCGGGTGAAAATTAACTGGAATTGCTTTTCCCGAATTTTTTTTCTAAATTTCTGACGAAGTAACTGTTCTAAGTCAGGTTCATCATCCACAACCAGTATTTTTGCGGTCATAAGCTGTTACGCAAGTTTATTCGCATCTTTACTCGTAAAGGTTGTCAATAGTCCTTTGTCCCTAGTGATTTGTCCTTTGTGCAGTCTGCTTAACAAATGACAAATCACAAATCACCGTAATTACAAATTAAATATCTTCTCTTTAAGGTTATCAAACGCAATTGGCTTTGTCAGATATTCATCTGCTCCATATTCTTTAGCAGTTTTGTATTTCTGATCATCGTCATAAGCAGTAATGATAAATATTTTTAAATCAGGAAATCTTTCTTTAATAATTTTTAGCAATTCTAGGCCGTTCATCCCTGGCATATTAATATCGGCGATAATTAGAACCAAACAATTGGTTTGCTTGTTTTGTAAATATTCCAGTGCTTCTTGTGCTGATAAAGTAAAATCTAATTGTATTTGATTCTGCTTAAGTTCTCTTCTAAATTTTTGTCTAAACAAGAATTGAACATCTTGTTCATCATCTACAACCATGACTTTCATTATTTAACTTCGCTTTTTTCAAAGACAACCTTACGCTTGCTATCAAGGTTTTAGATAGCAATTAACAGCCCCTTATCATTCCTTTATGAAGCTGCACGCTTACCCTTTTGGCTAACGTCATCCCCCAATGTTAAGGGGGATTACAGAGGGTTTTAATCAGGCGCATATTCATACAGAATTGGGATAAATGATATCATGTCTCGTTAATGACCGTTAATGTAGGAACTGAAGATTTTCAGATAATACATTGATTTACCGGATGTGACTGAAGGTCTGATCTTACACCTGGAAATTTGAATGTCAATTCCTTTTTTTTGTCTCACGCATTCGGCAAAGCCGAGGTAGCGCGCATGAGGCGTTTTCCTGCCGTAGGCGACTGCCGTCGCAAAGAATACATTCATTGTAGTCTAAACAACTGAAACTGCTGTAAGGTGGGCAATGCCCACCCGACAAATTTTACGAATTATTACAGAGTGCTTGTACTAACGCTTCTATTCCAGCTTGACTGGTGAAATAGGTGAGATGATCGCAAGCGGTATCTGGCGAGATAATTCTTGGCTGAGGGGTTCGCTCTTGGCTTATACTTTTAATGCTTTCCAACGTCACGGCGATATCGTTTGGTTGTTGAAGAAACACCATTACTACGACACTATCTACAGCAGAGCCAAATAATTTCTGCATCAGTCGCTGTATTTGACTGGAGTTTTTCCCAGGTTCAATTTGTAATGCTTCCGAACGAATCGAGCGATCGCCTGCTATTATAGTGTACTGTATTTTAGGATCAATATTTTTGGCGATGCCTTGGATAAAATCGCTTTGGAATTGAAGTTGATCCAAAGCGTTATCGTGAGCATCCAAAAACGCGAGCAATGCCGTCATAAGATTTATAGGCCAAGCAACGCTAGAAAGTTGATTTAACCCTACACCAAGAGCAGTAAAAGCCCAATCTTGAATTTTAGGCCAGGGAGAACCAGCGTTAGGTGTACCCAACATCACTAAGTGTTGGACAACTTGATTTCCACCTTTTTCCTCAATAAAAGAACGAGAGATTAAACCACCCATAGAATGAGCAACAATATGTAATTGTTTCCCGTGGTTAGCAGTTAAACCCACCTCTTCTAACCTTTGCTTAAGTAGTTCGGCATTTTCTTGAATTGTCGTATTGATATTTTCGTAATCAAAAGCCAGAACTAAATCATATTTATCTTGTAGAGTTTTCTCTTGTCCATTCTCTGTCGTTTTTGCAAGGACACTTGGAAGTAAACTTTTTGTATCGCCAATAATACCGTGAATGTAAAGTAGAATCTTATTAGCTGAGGAAACTTTGGCTTTTATATCCTCATTTTCTTGATAAGATACATTTTCTTGTGGAGAAACTTTCGCAATTCTCAAAAGTGGATATTTAAAACTTTTCCCCAAGGTGTTGTACAGCAGTTTTTGGAAAAGTATTTTAATTGAACCTTGTAAACTGCGACTATTGACTGTTGGTTTGGGTAAACGTTCTAATGTAATTTCTGTCTTACCATTTCTCGTCACAGCTTTACCCAAAGGTAAGAAAAATTCGCCATCATAAGCTATGGGTAAGATATGTTCGTCTGATGATAATGGCTTACCAACCAATAATCTGAGCGGATTTTCTGGCGTTACACTTTCGTAATTTTGCACATCAACAATTTCCAAGACTTTAAACGAACCAAGGCTACGAGTCATGTTAAACTCGTATGGTTCAAGCAGGTTCCTTCCGCCGTCTCGTTGAAGAATAGCTTGCTCTTGTAAGAAAATCGGTGGGATTAAATTACTATTAACATCCCGACTACTTGGAGGTAAGGGGTTAAAACTAAATTTTCCCTGAAAACTTGAATGTCCTTGTAGTTCGACACCAGTCAGTAAAGTGGTTGACTCAGACTCTTTGATTTCTACTCCACCAGGTGGTTTTACCAAAGTAATTTTAACTTCCTGAGTCATCCAGTTATCGATATATTTGTCTTCTTCTCGCTGAGTTTCACGAGTATAAACTTTGTCCATCAAACGGTTGAGAGTCCCAGATAAACCTGAGGAGCGGTTTACTGGAGGTGGAGAATCTAGTCCAGGTTGTTGGAGTAAACTCGCATTAAATTCTCTAGTACTGACAATTAACTTGAAAATCGTATCGTATTCATTAATTCCGCTATCTAAATATTTTTTGTTAATGACTAATTTTAGTTTTTTGCCATTAACGCTTTCCGGATTATTTGATTTCTTAGGTATAAGTATACTGCTCCTTTCTTCATAAAATTCCGGAACTCCTATAGCGAAGCTTCCTGCTAATTCTAGTACTTGAAAATACAAGTCTTCTTCGCTTTGATTGGTAACTTTAATTTCTACGCGTGGTGGATCAAACTTATTATCTTTCCAGGTATATTCCCCTCGCAAAGCAGAAGTTTCTGTTTTTGATGAATATTGTTCATCCCCAGAATAGACAATCATTTCCATCTCCACATCACCAGCTTTTATTTGACTAGTTGGTGGAGTTTTCAATTCCAGAATATTCTTCCAACGTGCAATATGCTCTAAACGTTTGATTATTTGGTTTGCGCGTTGTTGAGTGTATCCTTGTGTATCTGGTACTTCTGGAACTGGTGCTACTAATGCCTGTTTATCAGCAGGTTGCTTAATCCAATACTGTCCGTTAATTGCTTCTAAGTAATAATCAGCATCCGTAGAAGATTCGGTTTCTCGAATAAATAAGGAAGGGTTACCAGCATCAACTGTTGAAATTGCTGTACGAGCTAATTTGACACCGCCATCATCACCTTGAAAATTGACCTTTAACTTAGGTAATGGTACGCTAGTTACAATTGCCCAATAAGGTTCATCGTGAGATAATTGACTACTATCACCGCTAATTTCAGCTATACTAACTTCTGTAAATACTTCAGTAAGCGTAGCTTGGCAAATAGCCTTGTCAATTTCCCGTAACTGCTCTGGTGTACTTCCTTGAGGGAAAATAGCTATTGTCGTCTCCCCTTCAGATGTTGGGTGAATTCCATGTAAAATACCACCATTAATTATCCAATTTTGATGAGTATTACTGTCATAACTCAAAGTAAAATAATTGATAGGTTCTCCTGCTGCACCTCCCAAGAAAGTTTTGATTAAATCATCTGATGTTGCTTCTATTTGGGGTGACTGATCTTTAACTTTACCAGTTATCAAAGCATTAATATCTTGAACTAAATTTGCATAGGATAAACTACCATTAGTCCGATGTAGAGCCTCTGTTAAAAAGTAAGAAAAAGCACCACGAGGTTGACCATTTGAGCCTGTATGCTCTTTCGCAGTTTGAATATCGCGACAAGCAGAAAATGCTATATGTACGGGTGGTTTATAGCGATCGCTGAAGCGGTAATTCAGCCATTGTTGTGGAAAAAGAAAGTCTTTTAAATCTCTTATTTTTCCATTTGGATTTATTTGACGTTCGACAACTTCTGGATCTCTTGTTGCAGTACCAGAGTGACAAGAATCCAAGATAATTAGGATGTGGGGATTATTTTTTGCGACTTGCTCAATTAAATAGCTTAATTCCTTATCTGCTAAATCTTGACCTCCTAATGTACGGCTGTCATAGCAAACTAAAGTTTGAATTGTACCATTTCGTTCTTGTTTACGAAAAAATTCTGGTGCTGTTTCTTCGGAACCATGACCTGCATAATAAAATAATACGACATCTTCGCTATCAGCTTGGCATAGATGTTGCAAAAAGCCGTTGATAACCGCTTGACGTGTTGCTGAATCGTTAGTTAAAGTCCTTGGAACTAATTCCCATTTCTTGTCAGTAGCTATTTGCTGGCGTAAGTATGTTTCTATTGCTTTAATGTCATTGACGCAACCGTTTAGGGAATTCACTCCTGATTGAGGATGGTAACTATCAATACCAACAAATAAGGCATAAATTTTGTGAGTCATTCGTGTTCTCCTAGCTGAATGGGTAACGAGATAGGCGATGACGCGGAGCGCCCACGGCTGCCATCCGTATCGCGGGCTAAAGCTGGGATCAAGTGGCAGATGTTCAGGTTTATGCTTGAATACATCTTGAGTATGCAGTTTTTCGGACTAAAGCAAAAAGTTTTTTAGAAGGCTTGTATGGAAGTATGAATTAGGCTCACGCATAGACGCGTTAGCGGCTTCCCGTAGGGTAGGCGAGCCAGCACTGCAGGCGGAGAGAAGTTGCAAGGAGGAGCCAGTGCTGTAGGAGGGTTTCCCTCCGGGCAAACTTCGGGGTTTCCCACGCCCAGGTGACTGGCGCGAGGCAGCGCGCATGAGGCGTTTTCCCACGCCCAGGCGACTGCCGTCGCAAAGAATGGTTGTTTAGTAATCTAATTTATACCTATATTCAGCAACGCTCTTGTTAAGTGATTATCTGAAGTTGGTATAAGATAAAATAACCTTAAGTTGAGCATTTCTGCCGATGGCACTAGTACGGCGATGTCTGACGACAAGCCGCTAAGAGCGTCTACGCTCTTAAACCAATGGTGAACACGCTGGCTGAAACTCTGATTTTTACGTTGATTTCCCAAAGTTTGTGGTTTACTGAGAGTGTAAAATTATCGTCGCTTACCTACAACAATGCCTCTATCGCTTGCTCAAAATTGCGGCAATATACCTGTTGGCTGTAATCAAGCCACTTTTCGTCTGACGATAGAGGGAAGCGTGTCAATGTTGCATCTTGAACATATGCCATTAATGGGCGACGAAGAGACTCATATTTCT
>CAZZVG010000055.1:0-12621 GCA_964657295.1 Iningainema sp.
AATAATTAATAATTAACAATCTGTATGCCAACATACGTTGCCCGTATTCGGGATTCGCAAGGAAAATCTAGAAAAGAAACACTTATTGCGGAATCCTTGGTGGAAGCCCGTACTAATCTTAGACAGCAAGGTTTTGTCGTTCAAGATCTCAAGCAATCGCAAGGCTTTAAATTTGACATCCAAAAAATTAAAAACTCATTTGTTAAAGTTTCAGTTAAGGATAGAGCTGTTTTTTCCCGTCAATTTGCTGCTTTGACAAATGCGGGAGTCGCGATCGTTAGAAGTTTGGGTGTCTTGTCAGAGCAGTGTAGTAACCCTAAATTGAAACAATCTCTTTTAGACATTAGTGCTGATGTCCAAAACGGCGTAAATCTCTCAGATGCAATGCGTAAGCATCCGGAATGCTTTGATGGTTTGTATGTCAGTATGGTTCAGGCTGGTGAAGTTGGTGGTGTTCTTGATGAAGTCCTGAATCGCTTAGCCAAGTTGTTAGAAGATGTTGCTCGATTACAAAACCAAATTAAATCAGCTATGGCTTATCCTATGGTTGTAGGTTTTTTAGCAACTGCTATTTTTATCGGTATGACTGTTTTTCTCATCCCAATTTTTGCCAAAATTTTTATAGAATTAGGAACAGAATTGCCGCCTTTAACGCAGTTTATGCTATGGATAAGCGAAGTGTTGAGAAGTTGGCGGCTTTTAGTGGTTATTGGGATTTTTGTAGGAGGAAATATTGCTTATACCCAGTATTATAAAACTCCTGTTGGGCGTCAAACTATTGACCGTATTTCTTTGAAAGTACCTTTATTTGGAGACTTAATCCAAAAATCATCAGTAGCTCGCTTTAGCCGTACATTTGGTGCTTTGACACGTTCAGGTGTCCCAATTCTTACTTGTTTGGAAATTGTCAGGGATACATCCGGAAACCAAGTGATCGCTAACGCCATAGATGCTGCACGTACAGACATTCAACAAGGCGGCGTCATTAGTCTTGCTTTGCAAAGAGAGAACGTTTTTCCTTCTATGGCAATTCAAATGATTAGTATCGGTGAGGAAACTGGAGAATTGGATGGTATGTTGATGAAAGTAGCCGATTTCTATGAAGATGAAGTTGAACAAGCAGTCAAATCGCTCACTAGCATTTTAGAACCAGTGATGATTGTGGTTTTGGGGGGAATGGTAGGCACAATCTTGATGTCAATGTATCTACCTATGTTTAAGGTGTTTGATAAGCTTGGTTAGTAGGAGTCATTACTTCTGCTCGATCCGTGGACTTATCATTTTAAGCTTTCAATGCGTAGGCGCAAATTCCTGCCAAAATCAAAAACGGCCTCCCAGGTACCAAGGGAAGCATAACTGAACTTTATGGTCTCCAGGATAAACGATAACGCGATCGCCGATGACTATTTCTTTGACGGAGATTTTTTGTTCAATTCCATCTCGTTCCACCAGTGCATACTTGCCCAAGCAATCAGGATATTAAGGCAGCAATGTCTTAATAATCTCCGCTCCTTTAGGACGGAGAGTGTCAATTGATTATTACTTGATGATGGTGTCTTGAGCTTTAGCTTTCTTAGTAGCAATGTAGTCAGCCTTAGCCTCAGCAACTAAATCCTCAAAGGACTCCGTTGTTTCAGCAAAAAAGCTTTGCGTCTTGTCGAAGACGTCAAAGCTCCAAGTTAAGCCAGTTTTTGCTAGGTTTTTACCCGAGTCTGCTATAGGCTCACCCACGACAGATCCTACGGCAGTGATAACAGGTACAATAACTAATGCTCCAACGCCAACCGCCAATGCAGTCAACGGCTCAAGTCCGAACAACAATTCCATCTGATTTCAACCTCCAAAAAAGATAACAACCCAATATCAGCGCCTAAAATTCAAAAAGTGGACAGTCTACCAGTCCTGAGTGCTGAGTGGTGAAAAGTATGCAAATACTTTGCAAAGCCCACCTTCCCAGCCGTTTAGTTAGGACTGTGCTGATTCTGGGTCAAAATTCAGCCTAATAAAGCTATCAATGGCAAGGTAAATCAAGAGATACCAAGGAATTAGCTCAAATTGTAGCCCGTAGGTAAGAAACTGTAAAACGCCTAGCGCTCCAAGCCCCAGGGGTAAAACGAACCGTAGGTCAATAATACCATTTGTTGCGTTTACACACCGCTGGTTCAGATCATAGATAACGCTAGAGAAGTCTCCCTCCTCAGATTTATCGTTTAGCGGTATGAGTTCACAAGCCCCTGTAATATCGGCGAAGACAACGCATAAATCCTTCATAATGCCTTTGATATCATCAAGGGTATGCTGATCAGTATCGTGATGGACAAGGATACTGCCAGTTTTAGTATTGTATTCTACACTCTCAGGACCTAGATGCTCTTGTATACCACTTGCAATCTGTGCCATATCCTCTTGGTTGCGACTAAGTGGAGGAACTTTGAACCGTGTCCGACCTGGAATGCTACTTACTACTTGTGTATGTTGCATATGTTTGATTAAAAAAAATACTATATTAATACTTACTCGTTGGTCTTCACCAAGTTTACATTTAAGATTTTACTACCAGTGAAGTACTCACACCAACTGCTAGGCAGTACCGTGTAAGCTTTACCATTATCCTACCAATTATTCCTTTTCGTAGTGAGGTCACAACACCAGCACAAGTAACTCGTCTACCTTGCGATCTGGTAATTTTGATGTGTAACTCAATCACACTGCTACTTCAGGGCTACCAGACGAACTGATCTCTTTAGGTGTGAAAGTTCTGACAATCAGCGAGCAGTTAGTTAAATCTAGAATAGCGGAAAATGACAAACCTACTTCAATTTAATGTATTGGACAATCTTTCTATGACTGTTAACTGCGTTATTTTGCCAAATTTAAGGACAATCAGAGATATTTTGAGAATTGTGGTGTTTTTCTAATTTAGACACGTTTCCTCTTGACGCTGCTGCGCTTTGCGAGGATTTTTCTCCCTCGGTATAACAAGTTGATAGCTGACCTTGACTTATCGATAGAGTTAAGGGAAACTAACAACAGACAGATGTATCCACTCATTAAATCAATAACTTTTGTAAACTTTATGAGATATATATTTTGAGAGATGGAACATTAGTTAACAATTGCTATTTTATATAATGAGGAAAAATACTGTTTCTGTGGGTGTACACATAGCCATCTATAGGATTCAGTACTGAGAAGGCCTACTTAATTGTGGTTGGCAAAAAGCATGGAGACATTAGAGTTCATTATCTATCCAGATGGTAGGGTACAAGAAAAAGTCACTGGCATTGTGGGTGTTTCTTGTGCTGAAGTCACAGCAGCAATAGAGGCGCAGCTGGGACAAGTACTTAGTCATGAGCCAACCTCAGAATACTTCGCCACCAAAGTGCATCAGTCTGGGGTGGTGAATACACAAACCACTTTTAGCGAGTGGTAATTCACGTCAACTATAGTTGTTTCATTGATTCACAGCCACCATGTCACACTTTAGCCAAATTAAAACCCAAATCCGCAACATTGAATCCTTAAAAGATGCTCTGACTGACTTGGGTGTAAACTGGAAAGAAGGTCCCTGCGAAGTGCGGGGATATCGAGGTCAAACCCATACAGCAGAAATTGCCATTGAGCAAGACAATGGCTACGATGTAGGTTTCAAACAGAATGGAAAAGAATATGAACTCGTTGCCGACTTGCAATATTGGCAGCAAAATAAGTCTGTTGAAGGATTTTTGCGTCAAGTTACCCAACGCTATGCTTACCACACAGTAGTCAAAGAAACTGTTGGTGTTGGCTTTCAAGTTGCCGAAGAACAAAAAAACGAGGATGGTTCTATTCGCTTAGTCTTACAGCGTTGGAGTGCGTAATGTCGGATTTTTTGCCGCCAGAAGAGGAAAATAATCGCTCTGGATTAGAGCCAGAATTAGGTGGCTTTTTACGGTATGATTTAGAACGCTCTGGATTAGAACCAGAACTAGGCGGTGTGCTGCGCCAAAAAGGTGTTTATGTTGATGAAATTACCTGTATTGGCTGCAAGCACTGTGCTCATGTTGCCCGTAACACATTTTATATTGAGTCAGATTACGGGCGATCGCGAGCTATCCGCCAAGACGCTGATCCTGAGGAACTCATCCAAGAAGCAATTGACACTTGTCCGGTTGATTGCATTCACTGGAAAGATTATACTGAACTTAAAACGCTAGAAGAAGAACGTAAGTACCAGGTTATTCCTCTAATTGGATATCCAGCAGACCAAGCGGTTATAACTGCCGAACAGCGGCGGAAAAAGCGAAGATTGAACCGTAAAAAATCCAGCTACTGATGTACCTCTACTAACTGCAAGCAGTATAGTAGAAGCTTCCTGTCTCTTTGGTCGATGCCGCGTTAGGAATTCTTTGACTCCGTAATCTTGGAATCCGGAACCGAATCCGGTAACGGTCTTACTCAACCTCTCTCGCCCAAAAGAGCGTTTATCTCCCCGTGGAGAACCCAGGCAGCTACGGGCAACCCTCCGTAGGTTCCTATGGAACACTTATAAACTTGTCCCGATGCTTGGCATGATAACTTGATGACTCAGTGGTCAAGCACATTTCCTAGTTCTGCTAGTTACCTCGCTAAGCATATAACTGCTACTTTTACCTTTTGTTGACAGCCAGCTAGGTAGGTCAGTAAACATCTTTAATGTTAGCGTATTAGGGTAGATTTTGGCTACCCTAAATGAAGGACCTGAGAAGTCTTAAATCAAACGTTTACGGATATCTAAATGCTTACCTATGATAGATGGCTGGTTTAACCGGCCATTTTTTATTTATTAATCTTTATGAAAAATGTTGATATTATTCAGATATTGGAGTTTATCTGATATTATCGTGCTGTGACAGTAACTTTTCAACTTTGGCCTCATCAATTCTGGCATTCAGTCTTTTTGACTCATGCCAATCTCTAGTTGTTTTTGCCAAAGTAAAAGTAGAACCAACCGAAAAAGCTAATCCCATTCCCATAAAACCTTTTACCCAGCTAGTTACGGGTAAATTGAGGATACCGACAGTCGTCATGGAAAGAGAAAGGATAAAAGCCGCCCATGTTTGAATAACCCAAGCGGTACTATCTTTTTGAGAACCAAATTGTTGCATATCCTTACCCATTGAGGAACCATATTTAAATGTAATTGTATTGGTTACTAAGTAAGGGCAGCCTCAGTCATGGTACCAGTTTTACAACTGGACTGAGCTAATGGCAAAAAATGAGCAACACTTGAATTTTGATACATTCTGTGATACGTTACAGCCAGCAATTTTCAGATTAATGGACAACATCACTCCCCAATCCCTGCCTTAATTGCGGTACGTACATCTAATAATGGCTGTTAGTGAGGATTATTAGACCTACTACTTTTTGGCGTTCGGGTAAACAACGTATTCGATACTAACAGCAAGCTGATCCAACTTGGGTTGAATATCGAGTTGTTTATTCAGACTCTTGAAAGGTTTGCACCTTTCCATCAGGACTATACACAGCACGAATTCTGACAGATTGCCCATTTTTATTAGGAGAAACAAACCGTTCACCAATGAGGGGCATTCCCGTACGATCAACATAATCTCGTGCTGCCTTTCCTAAAGGCGAAATTCTTTCAATTGAGCCGTCAATACCGACGACTAAACTATACTCAAGTGTTTGCTTCAATTGAGTCGGTGGCTGCCAATGTTTTTTTAAGTAATCTTTAGCTTCACCTAATTGGGTTGCGTCTACCAATGAGCGATCGCTAGGAGCCGCTGCAATGGAGTTTTTGTGACTTCGCCGCAATCTAGCTATTAATGCATCAGTATTAGAACTAGGAGTTGCTGTAGAGGAGCTTTGGAAGTTGGCTAGTTGATTACGGCCACCACCACTTAAATTAGGTATGGCAGAAACAGGCGGAGAAACTGCTAAAAAATCAGGAGATGTACTGACTTGAGGGGAAAGGGTGTTCAAGGGCGACTGAGTTTTAGGTAAAGGAATTTCACCTTGAGCGATCGCTTTAGTACCGTTCTTTTTGGTATTGGGTTGAACGTTAACTGGCGGATTTGCTAGTTTGGGGAGTGTAGCTGTACTTGATGGAATAGCAAGGTTTGGAAGCGTCGTTTCAGGTGTTTTGGGTATAGTTAGTGTCTTCCCTGTCAATGGAACCGACGTAGGATTGGTGAGATTGGTGGGTGTTTGAGATATTGAGGGGGAAGTTAAATTAGATGGTGTTTGAGATAATAGAGGAAACGATTTGGCCGATGTTGGGAATCTTGTCGGTAGAGTAGTACGAGGAGATGTGAGTGAGCTTGGTGGTACTGCGGTAGAACCCAGCAGGGGAACCTTGGTACCTAGAGGTAGCTTTGGCTGTGATGAAAGTAAAGTATCTGGAGGCGTAAGTGCGGGTAAAGGTGTTGAAAGGTTAATTGTAGGAGAGGGATTTAAGGCGATCTTCTCTGGAACGGGAGTTAGTTTTTTAGCTGTTTTCTGCTTTTGAATGTGGTTAGCATACTGCAAAGTCATGGGTAGGAAAGCAACACCGATAACTAACACTGCGGCAACAGGTGTCCAAGCAGGTAATGCCGAACTTCTTGTGGTGTTGTTCAGACTTGGCAGAGCGACAACATCATTGGAGTAATCGTCTAAGGCAGTTGCCAAATCAAAAAGTTGGAGTAGGCTGAGTGGAATGACAGATCCAGATACTGAGGAAGCTAAGTTTCCAAAATACAGATTATGAATCATCCTACCGTTTGGTTGTAGGCGTATGTCCTCTCCTTGTATCTGGGTACTAAAAGATTTTAATGTATTGATTTGCTGAAGCGAAGATGTTTGAAGATCTTTCGCTTTGTCGTCATTAGAGATGTTGCTATCTTGGGGTTCTGAAGTTGCCCAGAATTTTTCAGGGGGTTGTTCGATGAAGTCTTGAACGTAGTTTGTGACTGCGACACACAAAGATTCAAGTTGGTCGCGATCGCCTTTAATTGAGATTCTCCGTTCTTCTGGCAGTTGCGGATCGTCAAAATGAAGCTCGAAGCGGAGCTGCTTCAAGACTGATTTTCCCATCCAACGGGATAAAGCAGAGCTTTGCGCCAGGACTTCTAGCGTACAAGTGGGTGGTGTATACCGACGAATCACATAATTTGATACAGGCATGGCAGGAACTGCAACAGGGCTATTAAGGATTTTGGATTGTGCAATCTAAAATCTAAAATTTGGTTGAACGGTCTATGAGTGCTAGCCAAAGACGACGATGTCCACCAGGACTACTATAGAAAAGTAAATCAATGAGCAATTTTAATGCTAGGCGCGTCAGTTGATTTGTAGATATTGTGGCATCCTCTTCCATCCGCTCTTGGTATGTGTTACAGAAAGCATCAACGTAATCGCCAATTATGGCAGCCTGATGAGGCTCACGATTGTTTTCTGCCATTTGTTCTAACACACCAACCGCACGACGAATCGATTCTTGATGCTCTTTTGCTAAGTAACAAGCGATCAGTACAAGCGATCGCGCTTCTTCGACATCTAGTTTTTTTCTTCCTCCTTGACCTTTACGTATTGGATTGGACTGACGCAACCGCCAAAGAGCCACTCGATCTGGCACCCTTGACTCTAAATCCAGGTGAATTGCCGCTTGAAGCATGGCCTCAGAGCCAATGCTGGTGAATGTTTCTAGCGCCAACAGCACCAAGTCCAACTGGGTTTTGATATTGTCCCACTGAACGGAATTTGGGGTTGGAATTTTGATCAAATCCTCCCATTTGGAAGTTGGAGGAGTGGGTGAATTGGCGGCAGAGTGCATAACTTTTAGCATAGGGGATCCGGCTGGTTGGAACTGTTGCTGTTACCCATTTTGAAACCAGACTCTTGAGAGTTTTAATTGGTTTCCAATGACTAAAGGGCTGAAAGCTAGCTTGTGTCGCGGCTTACGCACTTTATTTGTGTAGTGGACAGCGATTAGTGCTTTGTTTTACTCTATGATGAAAACCTGTTTTGAAAAAGGTATGAGCTTAATTAATTACTTACTTCTGGTCAGCTCACCGGATAACAGAATATTTGAGAAATACTTTTAACGAAATCGCTGTAATTCCCCTCCTTCAACGAAGTCATTCGGGGATATAAGGCGGGAAAAATCAAAATCGTTTTCAACCGATATGAGGCACACCTGATTAGGGCAGACATTTGAGATTTTTCCCACTTTAACTGGAATAACCTTACCGATAATTGTATAATATAGTAATTGGCTGCTAGTCAGTCAGTTGGTGGAGGGAACCCCATCACTGCTGTAGGAGGGGAGGTAAGTCCAAAGAAAGGACGTAAGTCCCATCTGCGGCACTCCCTGGTGAGTACAGAAGCGCCGTCTCCTTGAGGCGGAGTAGTTCACTATTTTAATAAACATTCAAGAGTGTCGGGGCAAGTTTGTTAACCTACCCCTATTATTTAAGGTTGTTGCAACCAAGCCTCTGCATTTTTGAGCGTCCTAAAATGCTTATTTTATATGAGCAATGGTAACACCAGTACCGCCATCAGTTGGTTCGGCTGCTTCGTAGCTGTTGACTTGAGGATGCTGTTGCAAAAATGTGTGAATACCTTGCCGCAACTTACCAGTACCATGTCCGTGAATAATCCAGATTGGTCCTGTCGCTTCCGAGATTGCCTTATCTAAAACTAATTCTGCATCAGTTACCCGGCGACCACGCAAATCTACTGTATTTTTAGATGTCCGAATTGCTGGACTTGACTGTGGAGTTTGTATCGTTTTAGATTCTACTCTACGCCTTTGCTCCTCTGTGGCTCTGCTTTTTTGCTCTTTAACTAATTCTGGTTTTCGACCATCTAGGGATTCGACATCGTTCAGTTTCACTGTCATTTTCATCAAGCCAAAGCGGACAGTTATCTCTCCATCTTCATTGGAAGCGGTTAAGACTTCTGCTGTTTGTCCTAATTTGGGAATACTGACGCGATCGCCTACTTTGGGAACAAACCCGGCTTTTGGTTTTGGTGGTAGTTGTGGAATAAACGTCTCTGAAATTTGATTCAAAGCATTGGTTGCTTGCTGGGCATTTTGGGCGGTTGGTGTACCTTGTTGCAAGCGACGAATTACCGAGGCCACTTCTCCTTTTGCTTGAGCTATAAGCTGCTGCACTGCCACCTCTTGTGAAGCACGTAAAGCACTTTCTCTTTCTTCTAATGATGTGGCTTTTTCGGATACTTCTTTGTATAATTTTTCGGCTTGCTGCAACAGTTCTTGTGCTTTGGCTGCTTTGCTTTCTTGGCGACGGCGTTGCGCTTCTAAACCAGCAATCACCTGATTAACTTCGTCTGTTGCTCCTCCGACTTGGGTTTTCGCCTGATCCACAACTTCTGGTTTCAGCCCCAAACGACGAGCAATTGTCAAAGCGTTGGAACGTCCAGGAATTCCCCAAAGTAACCGATACGTAGGCGAAAGGGTACTTTCATTAAATTCCACCGAAGCATTTTCAAACCTATCGTCATCATATTTTAGAGCTTTTAGTTCTCCAAAATGAGTTGTCGCTATCGTCAGTTGTGCATGAACGCTGAGGTATTTTAACAGCGCGATCGCCAAAGCGCTGCCCTCCACTGGATCTGTTCCTGCGCCTACTTCATCAAGTAAGACAAGGGAGTGCGGAATGACTTTACTTTCTTCCCCTGCTCCCCCTGCTCCCCTGCTCAAGTTCTCCCCATCTCTATCCAGGGCGTTTAAAATTCGACTGATGCGACGAATGTGGCCAGAGAATGTAGATAAACTTTGTTGAAGTGATTGCTCGTCGCCAATATCTGCTAGTACGGAGTCAAACCACGGTAATTCTACTGGTTCGCGAGCCGGAACAAATAAACCCACCTTAGCCATCAATGCTGCTAACCCTAAAGTTTTGAGAGTTACAGTTTTTCCCCCAGTATTAGGTCCAGTAATTGTGACGACTCGAATATGTGGTTGAATCAGTAAGTCTACTGGTATGACTGTTTGTCCTTGTTCGTGCTGAAGTTGCCAGACTAAAAGCGGGTGATGCAATTGTCTTAGGGTGATGCTTTCATTTTTCTCCCAGTCAATAAATCGCGGGGGATTTGCTTTTAGCCATAAACTATAACGTGCTTTGGCAGTTGCCAGATCCAAGGTTGTCACAATTGCCAATAACCGTTCCAAATCTGATTTTACGGCTGCCACTTGCTGTGTTAGCTGGCGGCGAATTGCTTCTTCTTCTACTTGTTCTTTTCTGACTAACTGTCGCAGTTGGTTTCCCAGTGGGATGATAGCATGAGGTTCGATATAAAGTGTTGCACCACTGGTAGAGGTATCGTGGACGATACCGGGAATAGCGTCTTTTTGAGGTGCTTTTACAGGAAGAACGTAGCGATCGCCTCGTTGGGTAATCAACTGTTCTTGAACTGCGCCCGTTTGTCGTTGGAGAATTCCTTGAAGTTTCCGGATAATTTGAGATCGTAATTCCCCTAAGGAATCGCGTATCCCTGATAATGTTGGACTAGCGCGATCGCTCACCAGTCCCCGCTCATCAATACATCGGTGAATTTCCTGCTCCAACTCCGGGTAAGTTCGGAGATCGGCAATTAACTGATTTAAGATTGGTAAATCGGGGTAGTTATCGATAATCCGACGTAAATTTCTGGCACCAGCAAGAGTCGTGGCGATCGCTAACAGTTCATCTCCTGCCAAAACTGCTTGAAGTTCTGCCCGTTCCAAAGAATCCCCAATATCTTGAATTCCCTCAAACGATAGTCCTGTACTTAGGTTAGTTTCCAGTTGGTAAACTTCCTGAGTTTGTGCTAATAACTGCTCACTTTCCCTCTGAGTATTCGGGATCGGCAGATGACGTGCGGCGATTAACCCGAGCTTTGTGGCTGCAAAGGTAGACAAGTGCTGGCAGAGACGATGCCATTCCAGTAGTTCTAAAGTTTCAGATTGGATCAAGGCTTCAATATCTAATCTTTAACATTTTATCTAATGATCTCTTTTTATGGTAACAATTCTATTGAAAAGCAGTATGCATTCAGCAACTAGCTTAAGTCTCTCCTCTAACATGGATCAAAACCGCCCCAAGTCCCTTCACAATTTGGTAGCCTAGCTTAAATAGATTTGGAAAAACAGCGTGGACATTCAAATAGGGTGCGGAAAGATAGCCAAGAGAGCTTACGGAATAGATGAAATTGCACTAGTCCCCGGCAATAGAACACTAGACCCCAGCATGGCAGAGACTCATTGGCGTGTTGGGAGCATAGAAAGAGAAATCCCGATTATTGCTAGTGCTATGGATAGTGTAGTCGATGTTCGCATGGCTGTGGGCTTATCGCAGTTAGGAGCATTAGGTGTTCTTAATTTGGAAGGTATCCAAACTCGCTATTCTGATCCAGAACCAATTTTAGACCGGATTGCCACCGTCGGGAAAGATGAATTTGTTCCCTTGATGCAAGAACTTTATGCAGAACCAATTAAACCGGAACTAATTACACAACGGATTGAGGAAATCAAACTTCAAGGTGGGATTGCGGCAGTTAGTACGACTCCAGTTGGAGCCAGCAAATACGGTTCGATTGTCGCAAAAGCTGCTGCCGATTTATTTTTTGTCCAAGCAACAGTCGTTTCCACCGCACATCTTTCGCCAGATTCAGTGGTGCCACTTGACTTGGCTCAGTTTTGTCAGGAAATGCCCATGCCTGTCATCTTGGGAAATTGTGTGACTTACAATGTGGCATTAAATTTAATGAAAGCTGGGGCAGTTGCAGTACTGGTAGGAATTGGTCCTGGTGCCGCCTGTACCTCTCGTGGTGTACTTGGTGTAGGTGTACCACAGGCGACAGCGATCGCTGACTGTGTTGCCGCGCGCGATCATTACTATGAGGAAACAGGCAACTACGTACCAATCATTGCTGACGGGGGCCTAATCACTGGCGGAGATATCTGTAAGTGTATTGCCTGCGGTGCTGATAGTGTAATGATTGGCTCTCCTTTTGCTAGAGCAGCTGAAGCCCCAGGACGGGGTTATCATTGGGGAATGGCAACTCCTAGTCCAGTCTTGCCTCGTGGTACGCGCATTCGTGTTGGCACGACTGGTACCCTAGAACAAATTCTTACAGGGCCAGCACAACTCGATGATGGCACTCACAATCTTTTAGGTGCTTTAAAAACTAGTATGGGCACGTTAGGAGCCAAAAATATTAAGGAAATGCAGCAAGTTGACGTTATTATTGCTCCTTCTCTACTCACTGAAGGTAAAGTATATCAAAAAGCCCAACAATTAGGCATGGGGAATCAGTAAAGGTAATTTTACTCCCTTGCCTCCTGTACGGGCGGGTTTTGTAAGATGTTGTGAACATGAAACCTGCCCTTACCTCTGCCCTACACCAAATCTTTAAATAAATTTTTCCAGACTCTTGGAACAATTACTGGAAAAATCACATATGTCGCCTACAATATAAGAAGCGGAGACACATGTTTCCGTTCACTCCTCACACCACACTCCGCCCGAACAATTGTTTGGGCGGTTCCTTAATGAGATTTTAAATTAATAGAGTTTGTTTTGTAGAGGGAGCGGGGGGTCAGTCGCTTCTCCCAAGGGGAGACGCTGCGCGAACGCTCCAAGTCAAAAG
>CAZZVG010000056.1:0-12616 GCA_964657295.1 Iningainema sp.
TTCAGATTCTTAAGGACTTAGTTATTAAGAAATTTTTTAGTTTGAATAGTTTATGAGTAATTTTGTACCAGAAACGACATCCCAGCCAAGCCAAGAAATCAAGTATGGCGAACGTAACATTACCGAAGGCAAATTAATCACATTTCCCAATCCGCGTGTGGGAAGGAAATATAACATTAACATTACCTTACCAGAGTTTACCTGTAAATGTCCGTTTTCTGGCTATCCAGACTTTGCGACGATTCATATCACCTACGTGCCTAATGAAAGAGTGGTAGAATTGAAGGCAATAAAACTTTACATAAATAGTTATCGCGATCGCTACATTTCTCACGAAGAAGTTATTAATCAAATTTTAGATGATTTTGTTCTGGCAACCAATCCGTTAGAGGTGACTATCAAAGGAGATTTTGCACCTCGTGGTAATGTACACACAGTGGTTGAGGTGAGTCATTCATCCCCAACGGACAGCTAAAAGCATTACAAAAAATTAGGGTGTCGGGGGTAGGGTGTAGGGAAAAAAAAGATCCTGAGCGGGGTGGGTTTAAAGCCCACCAAAAGAAAAAGATTCATGTCGAGACGCATAGCGCGAGACATGAGGCATCATTGTTTCAATCCCACGTTCTTACCGTCGCCCTACACCCTTTTGAAAGTTGGGGACTTCTGCCCGAAACTGTTAAAGTAGACTTGGAAGTTGAGATTCAGGAATCAGAGATTTTTCCACAGGCGGCTGCTGAGAATTTAGGAGATCTAAAATTTCCAACATTTCGCGTTCAAAAGCGACTTGGGCGCGATTAGTTTTGCCCCCGACAAAAAGCTGGCCATCTTTTTGCAAAGCCCAAATTTGTGAGTGGGAGAAGTAACTCATAACCACCCCCAGCATCAATAAAGCAAATCCCGTGTAAACAATAGGTATTCCCGGATCAGCTTTAATTTGCAAACCTGTGCTACCAACGACATCGAGAATTTTCAGTGTTACGCCATTAATCTGAGTAGACATCCCTGAGCGAACGGTATCAGAAAGCTTACCAGTGGAATCGTAAATCAACACCATTCCTTGCAAATCTTTTGCTAACAGAGAGACACCCTGACTTAAATCTGGTTTAGTGGGAATCCAAGTTCCCCAAATACGTCCTTTATCTTTAGTAGGAAGCTGCGCCATCGGTAATTTGAAAATCGGACTGTTATTAACTTGGACGCGAACAGCAGAAATTCCCCAGTCAGTTTGGTAAAAAGTCACACCATGATAACGCAGAGGTTGATTTACGAAAATTGTTTTACGGTCAACCTCCTGTTGTTGATCATCCAAAACGGACATATCGGAGTAAAATTGATCAATTCCACCAGAAGGAGTGTAGTCAATCCAAAAACGATTGACTCGCACAGACCAATCGTTGAGAATGTTCTTTGCTGCTAATGGCCCGGCATCAACAATATTTCTCACTTGAAATGTATCACCGCTGGAAATCATTTCCTGAGCCATAAACCCAGTCATCACTCCCCAAATCGACCCAAGCAGAATAATGATGATACCGATATGAACTATAATCGGTCCAATACGTCCGACTATTCCCTTACGGGCGTAAAGAGTGTGATCTTTTTCTTGAAAAATTTTGTAGCGACGTTTTTGCAACAGAGGGGGGAGAGAATTCAGGGAATCAATCTCTAGTTCTGCACTCAAAGCCAACTTCTGAAATTGCCGGGGTTCGTCGTAATATTTCCACCGACGGGAAGTTTTTAAAGCAGGAAGCTGGCGGGTAAAGGAACAGGCAGTAATGGAAGTGCCAAACAATATGAGTAAAGACAAAAACCACCAGGTATGGTAAACATGGTCTAAACCCAGAATTAAGATAACTTTCCAGGTTAGGAAACCGAATAAGGCTGGATGTTCTGGATAGTTAGATCGGTAAAATGCAATATTTTGACTTTGCTCAATCACCGTACCACTGACGCTGAAGAGTGCGATTGTCAGCAGCAGAGCGATCGCCAAGCGCAAATCAGTCAGCACAGGCAACAACTCTTGCTGTAACACCCGTCTGGGTGCCGACAACATTGATTTAGAAACAGAATTCTCTATAGACATTATATACTAAACATTGAATATGTATTTTTCATCGTAAGGTAGTTTCCTAGTCTTATCTCGACGTGAGATTTCGTATCTCAGATGATGCACATCCTAAACCATTCGTAAAATTCTCTCCTCTTTCTTTTCTTGGCGCTCTTGGCGTCTTCTCCCAAGGGGAGACGCTGACGCGTTCGCGAAGCGTGTCCGACAGGACAAGGCGGTTAATAATCTAACACCTCAAATAGGACTGCTATAGTGGAATCCGCGACATCAGAGAAAACACACCAAATCCTACCAACAATGCCCCACTCACTGGATTAATCCATCCTGACCAGCGACGCAACTCTAGTATTTTTTTAATTGAAGCAGTAAACGTACCTGCCAGAATTAATGGTGCAACATAACCAGCCGTATACGAAAGCAGTAAAACCGCGCCTAAAATTAAATCTTGAGTATGAGCAACCCAACCCAGTAAACTAGCTAAAACAGGAGTACTGCAAGGAGAAGCGACCACACCGAAACTCAACCCAATAAGATACGATCGCACTCCTGACGGTAATTCTTGAGAAATCCACTCAGTCCCGCCAGAAGCAGGCAACGGCAAGGGTAATGCTTCCAGTAAGTTCAGCCCCATAAGAATTGCGATCACACTGACGATAATCGGTAAACCAATTCCCACCTGACCGTAGACTTTTCCCACAAAAGCTGCTATAATACCTAACCCTGCCAATGTTGTTGCCAACCCCAAAGCAAACCAAGTCGATTGGGCTGCTGCTTGTAGACGGCTTTTAGCTTCATAACCGCCAATGTAACCAATAGTAATAGGCAGCATCGAAAGCATACAGGGCGTGAGGCTGGTAAGCAACCCAGCGAGGAAAATTATCCCAATACTCAACCAACTCAGGTGTGTGAGTTGGTTAGAGACAAGAACGTTGGCAAATTGTTCTAATTCGTAAAGTCGAGTTTGTAGGGTTTCAATCATAGCGAGGGAAATGCTTACTCTGCTTGAATTTTAGCGTAGTTTCCGCTTTTCTACCTGACTGATGTCTTCTGCGTTAAACTTTTAGGCCCGGCGTTCTCGCTTATTCTCAGGCTCTCCGCGCAACGGTACCACATCAGCCTCACTACTCTCGCGGGCGACGCGAATCAGTAATCCAGCAGCCAGTAAACTAGTCATCATGGAATTCCCACCGTAACTAAACATGGGCAAAGGCAAACCCGTGGTTGGCAAAACCCCAGTAGCAACACCAATATGCAGGAATGATTGTCCTACCATCAAAATTGTCACTCCCACCGCCACTAATCGTAACACTGAATTCTTAGCTTTCAGTGCTACAATGACTCCTAAAGTGGCGTACAGACCCAACAAAACCAACAGGACGATAGAACCAACAAAGCCAAATTCTTCGGCAAAAACTGAGAAAATAAAATCCGTATCCTGAATTGGTAAATAAAATAGCTTTTGTTGAGAAAGTCCAAATCCTGTGCCCCATTTTTCACCAGAACCGACTGCCAACAAACTTTGCACTAATTGGTACCCATTTCCTTGAGCATCAGCCCAAGGATTGAGGAACGACATCACCCGTTTGCGTTGATACTCTTTAAAGCTAATACTAAGTACTGCCAATAGCACTCCACCAACGGCTGTTCCTCCCAAATACTTGTAAGGTAAACCGGCTGCTAGAGCAATCAGCCAAATCGTCATGCCGCACAGGGCTGTTGTACTTAAGTTAGGTTGTGCCAAAATCCCTAGAAGTATCAAACCGAAAACACCTAACCAAGCGCCGCGAATTTCCCAACTCAATCGTTCCCACTGACTGAAAAGCCGCGCACTTTGCAATACCAAAAATGGTTTAATTAACTCAGAGGGTTGAATTGGAAATGGGCCTAACAATCGGCGAGATGCCCCAAGATCGTTCTTTCCTAATCCGGGAACGAGGGTGACTAAAATCAATATTAACAACAGTATGACAACCCAAGGAGATATGGCCGCAATTCTACGTATCGGAAGGTTAACAATGATATTAAATTCTATTAACCCAACCACGACCCAAAGCAGTTGCCGTTTAAAATAGTATAGCCCATCATGATAGTTGGCGTCAGCAACCGGATAAGATGCTGAGAACAGCATGACTAACCCCATAAACAGCCAAACTAATGTTAACCAGCGCAACAACCGCGCCTCTAATGCCCAGACGGACACGGAGTTATCAAATAGTGGAATCAGGCGACGTAGATTCACGATAAATACAGGTGAGAAGTTAGACGTTAGTGTGTCCTTGAGTTTAAACTAAAAAACATCTTCGCTCCAATACGAGATCTTCAACAAACTCGCCCGTACTCATAGCCTATAAGACGCATTCCTATATTGGATGGATGTTGCGCCATCTGTGATTCCTCAATCATCCACCTGTGATCGTTCAATGCACATTGTTAGTTGTTGTGCTAAAACCTGAACGTGAGGTTCACTGAGCATTGTGATATGGTCACCTGGAACAAGGTGGATATCCACAGGTTGAGCAGAAAACTTGTCCCAGTCCAATCCTAGTTCATCTAAAGTTTCAGAGTAGGCATTACTCACAGCATTCATCTCGCTAGCCTTGAAAAACGTAACCTGAGCAGGATAAACTGCCTGTGGCATATAAACACAAGCTGTTTGAAAGTTAGTTTTGAAGACTTGCATCATACGTCGAAGTTGCTTGATGCCAACATCGGCAGGCAGTAGATTCATCATTTGCAACCGCTGTTTGAAGTAGTTCAGTTGCTCGTCTGGAGCAAGAACTTTGAGAGCTTCTTCGGATACGTTTAAGCTTTTTCCGTAAATGTTTTCATATACGCTAGCGATCGTGTTCAGCCATGCAGCATCATCGCCATCAAAATCGAGTTTATTTGTTTTGTAACCAGGTACACTAGAGTCTAAAAGGGCTAGTAGAGCCACCTCATATCCCTGCTGATGTAACTGGGTCGCCATCTCAAAAGCTACCATACCACCAAAGGAATAACCGCCCAAAAGGTACGGTCCAGAGGTTTGAATCGACTGTATTGCTTCAATGTAATAAGCTGCCATATCCTCGATTCGTGTGTGCGGCTTTGATTCCCCATCAAGACCGAGTGGTTGCAATCCATAAAATGGTTGCTCTTTACCTAAATGATCTGCCAGATTGTGTAAATTGGTAGTATTGCCATCAGATCCAGGGACGCAGAAGAAAGGTCGCTTAGAACCATTAGGCTGAATAGGTACAAGGGGGGACTGATTTAAAAAACTGGACTGCTGGCGTAAAATACTAGCCAAATGTTCAATAGTCGCTTTTTCGAAGATAGTAGATAGTGCAATTTCCTTGCCAAAGGACTTCTGAATTTGAGCTATTAAGCGCACAGCCAAAACGGAATGACCACCAAGGCTAAAGAAGTTGTCTGTAATTCCAATAGGGCGGATTTCTAAGAGTTCTTCCCATATTTGAGCCAGTTGAGATTCTAAAGGATCACGGGGCGCCACAAAGTCTTTTTTCCGCTTTGAAGATGCCCAATTTGGTACTGGAAGTTCGCGGTAGTCTATGTTTCCATCAGCAGTCACCGGCATTTCTTGGATCTGCAGAAACTGACAATTGCTCTGCGTTTGGAAGCGATCGCAAACTACTAACTCCTGTAGTCTAGTCATCGGTATTTGCTCAGCTTTAGTGGTATAATACGCCAGCAATTCTTGTGTTTGAGAAGACGTCGTTTCCGTGTATTCTTGGATATGCTGGTTGCTGCCATCTAACCCTACAAACAGTTGTGCCTGATTGTGGTATAAACCTGCAAGCAACGAATACAGTCCCTGCTCAATTGTTATAGTATGATAACCGAGAGCACGAAAAAGCTCTTTGTCTTTGATATTGCGGCTCATACCCACTTCGTCCCACATACTCCACGCAAAGCAGTAGCTGCGTAACGAGTTTTGATATCGTTGATAGTAGGAAAAACCGTCTAAAAAACTGTTAGCAGCAGCATAAGCACCCACAGTAGCACTTGCAAAAAAGCCGTTCACCGAAGAGAAGGAGATGAAGATGCTATTTGGTCGTTCTTTAACGAGTTGGTGTAGCGCCCATGTCCCTAACAGCTTGGGACGAAGCGTTGCTGCAAATTTTTCCTGGGTTTCTTCTTGCAGCAAGCACTCATGAAAAATACCAGCAAGATGAATCACCCCATCTAATTCAGATTTCCAGTGAGATTTTGCTTGCTCAACCGCTTGTTGCAGCTGGGCAAAATCACAGACATCAACAGCCTGATAAAGAATTTCTCCTCCAAGCTGCTCCAACACTAGAAGAGTTTTGATGCTTTGAGATATGGTATCATCAGCCTTTTCTAAATGAGCCTCCCACGTATTTCTCTGTGGTAAAGAAGTTCTACTGACTAACAACAGCCGGACTTGATAATGTGTGAGCAGATACTTGGCAATCTCGACACCAATGCCCCCTAGTCCTCCAGTTAACAGATACATCGCGCCGTGCTTTAAGGGAATCTCCTGCTTTTTCTCCTGAGTTAGGTTAACTTTACTCAGGCGAGGAATTAAACGCTGTCCATTGCGATAAGCAACTTCTTTGTCGCTTTGCATAACTCGAATCTCTTGAAGAATACGAGTTGCATTTACCTCAACAGGATCTACAGGTAAATCGACATGACGGCACCTCAAAGCGGGCATTTCTTGGGAGATTGTTTTCATTAAGCCCAAAATAGGCGTTTTTTCGTAGGCGATTTTATCAACTGGCGAGGTAGGTTGTGTATGACTAGCAATGACATATAACTGGGCTTGATTATGACCTTGAACCTGAGCTAGAGCTTGAGCCAAGAACAGTAAGCTGTAAGTTCCTTGATACTGGGCTTGCTCTAGTTCATCTAGGCTAGATATCTCTCCAGCATAGTCATTGTAAGTCCACAGGTGCAAAATTAAATCAATTTGAAAGCCATCTTTTGAGAGCGATTTCAGCAGTTGCAGATAGTGCTTGGGTTCATGAGGATTAATGCGGTAGTCGTTGGAGGTGAGTTTAGCAAAGTCTGCTCCTGTTTGGACACGTACACAGCCGCCATTGAACTGGCTCAGTTCTGCACACAGGTACGTACTTAAGCCCAAAGAGTCGAGGAACACCAGAGATTTACCAACTATTAACTGACGATTCAAAGACACCACTTCTTTCGGACGCCAGATCTTGCGGTAGAACCAATCTGGCAAGGTGTTGGCGTTCTGTAATTGAATGTCGATTTCTTGGAGAATTTCTTGAAAGTGACCCGCTTCCAACAATTTTTTGAGTTGTGTACGCTGAATTTTGCCACTGGTTGTTTTGGGAAAATCCTGTTTGGCGATAGGAACAACGCAAGTAGGACTAATACCCAGGTAGGAAACTATCTTAGCTTGAATTGCCTTAATCAAGTTAATTTTTTGTTCTAGACCTTCAACCACTGGTGTAAAAAATATGGCGAGTCCTTCTGTGCCAGTGCTAGGATTATCAACTGCACAAGCTCCTACATAAGTCGATTCTACGCCATCGATTCCATTGACTACAGCCTCAATTTCATAACAGTAATAGTTAGCGCCATTGATAATAATTATTTCTTTTTGACGACCAGTCAGTGTTAGGCGACTGTTGAGGATAAACCCTAAATCTCCGGTATCAAACCAACCATCTCCAACAAAAGCCTTTTGGTTGGCGATCGCATTATTCAGGTAACCTGGCGTAACGACGTCACCTTTGATTTGAAGGCGACCAATCACCCCTTCACTTAGCAATTGATTATTCTCGTCAACAATGCGGATCTGCGTTCCTGGTACAGGAGCACCCAAATCAATGAAACTAATTGTTGTAGTTGTGGCATCTTTCTGTTGTGCTGCTTCTAAACGCCCACCTAAAGAATCTTTGCGAAAACGATGCCAACCTGATTTTAAATTAAAGCTATTGTTATAAGTCATGCAGGTACAGACTTCTGCCATCCCAAAGGCTGGTTGCATTGCGTTAGTCCGCACTTTAAAGGGTGTCACTTGTTGCAAGAAGTCTCGCACAACTGGTAAAGTGACTTGTTCTCCGGCATTCATGAAAAACTTAATTGAGGAGAGATTCCAAACTCTGTCTTGCACTTTAGAGAGGCGATCGCTCACCAACTTGTAACCAAAATTTGGTGACCAAGTATGAGTCACTTGGTAGGTTTCAATTAAATCTAACCACTTGAGAGGATCTGCCAGAATCAAATTCGTTTTCACTTGAATTTGCTGGCATCCCAAATAGATATCTTTTAAATGAAATGTTAACAAAGGTACAACGTGATCAACTGGCAGCCAATTCAAGGAGATATGTGACGAGTTATAATCATTAAATTGCTGTGAAGCGTGAATGTGGCAAATAATACCCTGATGCGTTTCCTGAATGCATTTTGGTACACCAGTACTACCAGAAGTTAATTGTAAGAAAACAATATCATGAGGATGACTAGGATGAATATATTCAGATGAGGGATAATTACGTAGTTGATCAATCGAAAAAACTTTCAGGTCTGTTATCGGCAAGAATTTGCCAAGACCAGAGAGTGGAGAAATCAAATGGTCGCTTGCCAGAATGCATGGCTGATCCAGTAAATGCCAGGTTTGGTATAGTTTATTAACAACTCCATTGGTTTCCTCATAGGAGGAAGGGACTGCAACAGTTACGGGTGTGATGCCACCGAGAATACAAGCCCAGAAAATGGGAAAGTAATCTCTGAGGTTTTCTATCTGCAATATCACCTTTTCATAAGGTTTCAGCCCCATTTGATCCAAGCCGGTTAAGATACATTTTGCTTCTGCTAGTAAAGAGGCATAGGTCTGTATAATAACTGAACTATTAGGTTGAACATGAATTAAACCTTTATCCGGATATTTAGCCGCAGTACAAAGCAAAGCTTCAGTTAAGGTTTTCGGTGCATGTTCATCTCTTACCAATGGTCCACCATCACTGAAAGCCATAGCTTGCGGTTTTGCTTGTGCTACTTTATTTGGAACCTCCAATAAAAAAGCATCTGTTGACACTTCAAAAGGTTGTATGAGAGTAGTTTGCCACTTAGGAACAAGTGTTGACAGATGTAATGCAGGCAAGTTTTCTACTTGAGCTTGAACTGTAACAACAAATTGGTCAATTTCTGATATTGTTTGGAGCTGTTTTTCCCAACGCTGCACCAAATCCGAGTCAATGACTTCTGTCCGGGTCAGGGCTTGTTCATCGACTTGTCCTGTGGCTGTGAGTGGTAAACTAGTTAGCGGCACAAAAGTACATAAGTGAGAATTAGGAGGCAAAACGACTTGCAGATGAGATTGCAGCTGTTGTGGTGAGAAAGGTGCTGCTGGAACCACGTAGGCGACTAATTCTTGTCCGAACGTTTCCGTGCTCCTCGCTAGCACTATACAGTCATTAACAGAGGGATTCTGCAATATAGTTGCTTCCACCTCCTGAAGGTCAATGCGGAAACCACTAATCCAAACTTGGCGATCGCCAGTACCCAAAATCTCAAGCTTGCCATCATCGAGACGACGACCCAAGTAACCTGTTCTGAGCAGCTGCTTATGAGGGACTTCAGAGAAAGGGTTATCGACAAAGCGCTGAGCTGTCTCTTCTGGATGGTGGAGATAACCACGGAATAGCCCCTTTCCGGCAACATAAATTTCACCAGTTACCCCTATGGGAACTAGTTGCATATACTTATCTAACACATACATCGACAGGTTATTATTAAGGTGGCTAACCAACAATTCGTCCAAGGTATTCCTATACCTATAGACTTGTGCAGCCAACTCTGTGCCGGCTTCGGGAAGACCATAGAGATTGTATAACTCACAGTTCAAATGTTGAAATAACGCCTCGATCACCGTATTGTTCAGTGGTTCTGTGCTGCACAACACACAACGTAGGACACTCAGTGAAGCTACTGAATTTTCTGATAAATTTTTAACAAGAGCATACAGCACAGAAGGCACAAAGTGGATAACGCTGACTTTTTGTTCAGCAATGACACGCTGCAAATACTTGGGGCTATCTTCACCTTGCGGCAACACAATCACTAAACGCCCCCCATGAACCAAGGGCCAAAAGATTTCCCAGACTGCTGTATCCTGAGTTAAGGGGGCTTTGTGCAACACTGCATCAGACTCAGACAGGGCAAAAGTCTTTTGCAGCCAATCCAGACGCCCAGCAACCCCACGATGCTCAACGAGAACCCCACGCCTTGATGAGTAAATAATGTAAGCAAGGTTTTCAGGTGTGGCTTTGCTTGTCAGGTTCTCATCGCTCTGTTGTGCAATCATCTCCCCTGATGAGTCCAAGCACAGCACTTGCGCCTGGTGCTTTGGAAGACGCTCTAGCAAAAGCTGTTGGCTCAACAACACTGATGGCTTAGTTTCTACCAACATTAATTGTAATCGCTCCCAGGAATCGGTAGGGTCTAGGGGCAAATAAGCCCCACCCGCCTTGAGAATACCCAACAGCCCTATTACCATCTCTAAAGAGCGCTCTACGCAAATGCCCACTATCACCTCTGGTCCTACCCCTAAAGTTTGTAGGTGATGCCCTATTTTGTTTGCTTTTGTGTTCAACTCTCGGTAGGTAAGTTGTTTGTCTTCAAACACAACTGCCACTGCATCCGGCGTTTTCAAAGATTGCGCTTCAAATAGCTGATGTACACACAAATGTTTGGGATGATCTGCTGGAGTATTATTCCACTCCACAAGCATCTGGTGTCGTTGGGCTGCAGTCAAGAGCGGTAATTCTGATAGCTTTTGATGGGGATTAGTCACAATCCCTGACAGCAGAGTTTGAAAATGACTCATCATGCGAGTGATTGTTGCCTGCTCAAACAAATCAGTGCTGTACATCAAATACCCACGAAGACCCTCTGCACACTCCCACATCTGAAACTCTAAATCTAATCTCACTTGTAGATTGCTTGCTTCCATAATAGAAGTGAGCGTCAGATTCTTGAGTGCTAATGTCTCTGGTTTCTTCTGCAGGGCGAATACCACTTGGTACAACGGGTTGTAGCTTAGCGAACGTTCGGGTTGTAGTTCTTCCACCAAGCGATTAAAGGGTAAACCTTGGTGAGCATAGGCTGACAAAGCGACTTTTTGTACCCGCGCCAACAACTCTCGAAACGTTGGGTTGCCCGACAGGTCAGTACGCAGCACTACAACATTGGCGAAACACCCAATCAACCCCTCAATTTCCGTTAGATTACGGTTGGCAATGGGAGACCCCACGACAATATCTTGCTGACCTGTGTAGCGATACAACAAAGTTTGGACCGCTGCCAAGAGCGTCATAAACAGACTGACTCCCTCCTGCTGACTCAAGGACTTAAGTGCCGAGCTTAAGCTTTTGGGTAGCTCTAAGAATTGTTTAGTCCCCCGAAAGTTTTGAACTGCTGGTCGTGGATGGTCTATGGGCAGTTCCAACATAGCTGGAGCGACTTGGAGTTGTTGAGTCCAGTAGGTTAACAGTGTCTTTTCTACCTCCCCCTGCAACCATTGACGCTGCCAACAGGCATAGTCGGCATACTGAACAGGTAGCTTAGGTAATGGTGTTAGCGTAGCGTGCCGTAAGTCCTGCGGACAGGCTGCGCGTTGGCTAGTACAAAAGGCTTCATAGAGAGCTGCTAACTCCCGAATAAAAACGCTCATTGACCAACCATCAAAAACAATGTGATGTATCGTTAGCAACAAGACATGTTCCACTTCTTCTAAGTGTAACAGCAGGACACGCAATAAAGGTCCAGTAGCCAATTTGAAGCGGTACTGAGATCTTTCTGTAGTTATTCGTTGCGCTTCAATCTCCCGTTCACCATGAGGAAGATGCCGCAGGTCTACTGCTGGCATCGTTAAATTAAGGGTTGAGGCGATAATCTGAATCGGTTGTCCATCAATTTGAGTGAATGTAGTCCGTAAAACTTCGTGGCGTCGGATAATTTCGTTTATGCTTTGCACAAGCGCGACGACGTTAAGGGAACCATGAAGGCGCAAACCTAGTTGCATGTTGTAAGAAGGGTGATTTGAGTCCATCTGGTCGAAGAACCAAATTGGTTCCTGGGGGAAAGACAGAGGCAAATCCTGCTCTCGTGAAACTTTTACCAAGGGCAGGTCAGTATCACTTGCGCTCATGTTGTCATGCTGTAGTAGCATCAACAATTCTGTCTTGTGCTTAGCTAGTAAGTCACGTATCTGTTGTGTCAGTACTCCCTTTGCAGCACGAACACGCAATTGGTCACCATCAGCACTCAACTTCACACCTGCAAGAGAAAGTTCCGCTATTAGTTGATTAAGGTTCATAGAGTAATTTCCTCCATATCTTCACTAGATTCAGTCGATGGTGACTCTGATAGCTTTATACTCGCTAACGCTAATTGCTCAAGGGAAATTTCTGCTAGTTGGGAAATGCTCGAACCCTGCATGATTTTCATTGTGGGCACATTCACCCCGATCTCGCTTTTGAGACGATTACTTAGCTCAACAGCCATTAGAGAATCAAGCCCTAGTTGCAGTAGCGATCGCCTGATGTCCAGTTT
>CAZZVG010000057.1:0-12561 GCA_964657295.1 Iningainema sp.
ATATAGAGATGGAGAGATTATTCCGATGGCAGGGGGGACAACTAATCACAATAGAATTGCGTTAAACTTTTGCAGAAAATTTCCTTTAACATTACACAAGCAAAATTATGAAGTATTCATGAGTGATGTCAAGTTATGGATACCTGGTTATCATCTTTATACGTATCCTGATATTATGGTAGTTAAAGAAGAACCTATTGACGAGGGAACTGGCACAACAACTATTACTAATCCATTGTTAATTGTTGAAGTTTTATCCAATTCAACTAAAAGTTATGATAAAATAGATAAGTTTAGATATTATCGTTCAATTCCTGATTTTCAAGAATATCTCATGATCGACCAGTATAGTTTTTCGGCTGAACAATATACGAAAAAAGCTAAAGGAGAATGGCTTTTTAAAGAGTATGAAGGTAAAGATGCTGTTTTAATACTTAATTCTGTGGATTTCCAAATTTCCTTTCATGATATTTACGAACGGGTAAATTTTAATTTGAGTGAAGAATAGTTATCAGATCCAGAGGTACCTTTGTATAAATAATAACTATTAGATTCAGTATTCACAGCAATTTTGGGAAAAAAACTAAATATTCTTCTCAGTAGTGCTACTAAAAGCTAATTATTAAGTTTTTTGTAATTCCTAGTAAATATCTGCCAGAAGACAGACGCCTATGATTATAGATTTTATTGATCCTTCATCAGAGAAGTAAAATCCAGCTTTTCATAATAGCTTCATAAAGATGCAACAATTTTGCCACAAATTATTCTTAGATTATAAATATATATATTATCTGTAAATTCCTACAAAAGGCAAATGTATAAAATACCGCGTGATGGCGACAACGAGTCCAAACAATACAATAACAACCTCATGAATTCTTCTTCCTCCAAACCTTGGCAAAAAGCAGCTTTTAATTTATCGCTGGTATTGCTGGGATCTGGCATGACAATTGCAGGTGGCTATCTGGCTTCCAATTCTCAGCAGCTGTCTAACACAGCATCAAACCTAGCAGTCAGTCGAGTGAATGCTGCCATTCCTGTACCTGCAGGCACTGATCCTAACTTTGTGACAGGGATAGTTAAAAACGTTGGACCGGCTGTTGTGCGGATTGATTCTTCTCGAACTGTCAAAACCCAGGTACCAGAAGAATTTAACGACCCGTTTTTCCGCCGCTTTTTTGGTTCAGCACTGCCAACGCCAGGACAACGAGTGGAGAAGGGGACTGGTTCAGGTTTTATCATTAGTGCTGATGGTCGGATTCTCACTAACGCCCACGTAGTTGATGGTGCGGATACTGTGACTGTCAGATTGAAGGATGGACGGACCTTTCAAGGTAAGGTGTTGGGTAAAGATGAATTGACGGATGTCGCTGTTGTGAAAATTCAGGCTAATAGTCTGCCAATAGTAGCATTGGGCAACTCAGACCAACTGCAACCAGGAGATTGGGCGATCGCGATCGGTAACCCCCTTGGTTTGAACAACACTGTAACTAGTGGCATTATTAGCGCTACAGGTCGTAGCAGCACTGATATTGGTGCCTCTGCCGATAAGCGTGTAGATTATATTCAAACAGACGCAGCTATTAATCCTGGTAACTCCGGCGGACCACTGTTAAATTCTCGTGGCGAAGTGGTAGGAATGAATACAGCTATTATCCAAGGGGCACAAGGATTGGGCTTTGCCATTCCGATCAACACCGCACAACGTGTTTCCAGTCAACTCATTGCTACAGGTCATGCAGAACATCCCTATCTGGGAATTCAGATGCAAGCATTGACGCCTGAATTAAAGCAAACCATTAACTCAGATCCTAACAGTGGTTTAAGTGTCGATCAAGACCACGGTGTCTTAGTTTTTAAAGTCATGCCCAACTCCCCAGCCGCCAAAGCAGGAATACGCGCTGGTGATGTGATTGAAAAGCTTAACGGTCAATCTGTTGCAGATGCGAACTCTGTACAACAAGCAGTAGAACATAGCCAAGTCGGCGGAGATTTGCATGTGGATTTGCATCGCAATGGGCGAAATGTCAGTTTAGTTGTTCGACCTGGTGCTTTTCCAACAACTCAAGTTCAATAAGCAGTTGCTTCTAATATAGACTTTCATCTTGGTAAGGGCATACTGCCTTTACCAATTTTATTTCAATTGATAAATAGTTGAACAATAATTACTCTCATGTCGCTAACCCATATAAAATAAAAGACTTAACCCAACAACCGCAACCAACAAACGAACCGCAGTACTGAACTCTAGTCTGCGTTTCTTCAGGATTTCAATACAAGACATAGGAATAACTAAAGGCCAGAAGATAGTTGTTAGTAAAAATATTAAAAAAGATAAAAATTTATCTCCCGGATCAGAACTGGGATGACGAAGGCAGAATGTTAACCAATTTATAAAAAAATAGGAACTCACCAGTAGATAACTCACAATTAAAGGTGATGCCAAAGTATTCACTATAATATTCCTTAAGGTATCTAAATATTAATAAAAGACGATCAATCTTCTTTTATTACAGATGTTATAGTTTTTCTAAAAGTCTCCGAAGATGTGCATTCGCTACTGAATAATTTTTAGATCCAGCTTTGCTTTCTTTCTTCAAGTTTTGTTTAATAAGCGGTGGAGACGCAATTATTCCAACAGTTACACTCTTCTGAACAACTACCTTTATCTTTAGAGTCTGAAGACAGAGAAAGACCAGACAATTCTATTCAAAGCGAGTTGATTGGAAATAGCCTACCGTGAACCATAGACATCTGTGGGGTTCGGCAAGCCCTAAACTCTCCCGAAAGGTAGGTTAGGGTAGTTGACCTTGAACCCGACTATAAACTTCTGAATAAAATAGATATTAATACAATTTTTGAAACACAAGAATCAGTACTTACACTGAATTTTGAATCATCATAATTAGACTATAAATTGTACTGATTGGTTCAGAAACCACCTCGTAATATCATCTAAAATGTCAGATATTTTTGGATAATTTAAATTAAGTTAACTAAGTATTGTTACATATGTTGTTTAACCTAGGTGAGATCAAGTCCGTCGAATCACCCATAATTAAAGAAACCCAACGCCTTCATTGTCAAATGAGCTTCTGAGATTACTTAGTCTTTGGATTGATTATCTCCAAAGAGATAGGCGATCGCTGCGCCACCAAAGAAAGTTAATAAAGTTACTAAAAATGCAGCCAAAAAAACAGTGTGCATATCTGGAAATAGATGTAAGTATTTTTGTATAGTGAGTATTACTTACTCCATTAGAGGAAGCATTTTATTCAATACTTTTTAACTTACCAATTGAATGTGACACTGTTATGACTTGTTTGTGTCAATGACTTGTATGTATCGATTTGTAACGCTACAGAAAGATGTCTGATCTGAAAAAATATCTACCTCAAGCTAGAGGTAGATAAAAATAAAATGTGCTACCTTTTCCTAATTTGCTTTCAACTTTCATCTCACCGCCTTGCAATTCTACTAAACGGTGAGAGATAGTTAGACCAATACCCGTTCCTCCAGAATGGCGATCGCGGGACTTATCAGCACGCCAAAAGCGCTCGAAGACATGAGGTAAATCTTCTGCGGCAATACCCATACCAGTATCAATAACTGCAATCCAAATTTTAAATTTTTCACTCCAAGCACGGATAGTAATAAACCCATAAGTGGTGTGACGCACTGCATTACCAAGCAAGTTGACCAGCACCTGTTCTACACGATCAATATCTGCCAATGCAAGAGGAAGATGCAGAGGACACTCCAATTGTAGAAGTGGCCCATCTTCCAGCAGTTGGTCGGCAAATCTCTCAACTAAGGATTCTAATAAGGGACGCAGATTCAGTGGCTGTATCTTTATTGGTAAATAACCTGCTTCTGCCTTGGAAAGCTCTTGCAAGTCGTTGACTAGCCTTTCTAAGCGTTTAGTTTCTCTTACCAAACGCAGATAAATATCTGGGGACGCTTCAATTCCCCCATCCGCCAGTTCTTCCAAGTACCCGCGCACTACTGTTAGTGGCGTCCGCAACTCATGAGTCATATCTCCAATCAGTTCTTGGCGTCGCGCTTCCACCCCTTCTAAACTCGCCGCCATCCGATTGAAACTTACACCCAATCTATTAAGTTCTGGAATTTCACTTTTAGGCCATCGTGCATCAAGTTGACCGGCCGCATACCTTTGGGTCGTTTGTTCCATTTCGAGCAATCGTAGCACAATCCGTCTGGACACCCAGTAACTCAATCCTCCTGCTGCTGTAGCACCTACTAAGACTGACAGCAGAGTACTTCGCCGCCAAGCTATGTCAAATCCTTGTACTAAATCGGTACGGACATCAATTAAATCTAACCCCTCGTTTTCCAGTCGTTCGAGGTGCAAGAAAAAAAAGCGAGGAGAAGAAATTCTACTGATAATAATAAAACTAACCACACCTACCATCATCACCACTAAGTGGGAGAGAAATAGACGCGATGCTAAAGGCAAAGATTTTATCCAACGCCAACCTATCTTCATAACTCATAACTTAGGACTGTTTGAGGGAGATCTTCAAATTTATAACCGACTCCAACAACAGTTTTCACAAAAACGGGATTGGTTGGATCTGGCTCAATTTTTTTCCGCAACCGTGCGACATGAGTATCCACCACTCGTTCATCACCAAAAAAGTTATCACCCCAAAGTTTGTCAATCAGCTGAGTGCGATTCCAAACTCGACCTGGATTGCTAACAAAAGTGCTTAACAAGTTAAATTCTAGCGTTGTTAACTCCAAAATTTCTGGTGGCTGGGAATCGACCTGACAACTTATGGTTCGCTGCTCTACGTCTACTATAAAGTGTTGAGTACGATAAATCTGGCTTTGTCCTGCCTGACGGAAGCTTCGCCGTAGGAGTGCTCGTACCCTAGCAACTAACTCTCTGGGACTGAATGGTTTGACCATGTAATCATCAGCACCAGTAGACAAGCCAATCACACGGTCAATTTCCTCTCCCTTAGCTGTGAGCATCAAAATATAAGGGTCTTTTACACCAGGTTTTTGACGTATTCTGGCACAAACCTCCAGTCCATCCAAAAGAGGAATCATTAAGTCTAGAATAATTAAATCTGGTGCTTGCTCTTGAAACATCCGTAAAGCGATCGCACCATCGCGGCTAATACGACAAGAAAATCCTTCTTTTTCCAGAGTCAGTTGGATTAGCTGAGCAATTTCCGCTTCATCCTCAATAATTAAAATATCCATATACAAGTTTCTGTTGACATCTTCCCTTACTATCAGGAACTTATCGGCAGAAAGTTCGGCGTTAAGTGCTTTTCTCTAACGATAAAATATAACCATAACATTCTTAAGAAACACTCGCTCCCAAATTTGATTATTTTGTGAGAACCAAGCTCTAGGAATAAAAGTGTTTCTGTAATAAGTAATGAAAATCACGTCCCTATCCGTACAGAACTACGCGTAAAGCGCCTCAACATATGCAATTACAAGAAACATCGAGACTTGAAATAAAGACTAGACCCCCTGTTGCGATCGCCCTAGACACGAATGATGCCTTCAACGGCGATACGGCTTAAGCCGTTGCCGTTGGCATCGCAAATTCCGTAACTCCCTTGCTTCCCGCGAACTGACTCTTTAACTTAATCGAGTTGAGTGCTGTAAGCGCTATAACCGTATGCAAAAGTTTCTTTTTCCGAATCAGAGGACGGCTTAACACTTCTGTTGATCATCTTAGCAAAAGGTACGGGAATTCCTTTGATTTTATTTGGCAAAATGGCATATTCTTGTGTGGGTTCGACAGTATATTGCGGACACTTGGCACTCATTCCTGAAGCAATTAACATCTCCTTTATTTCCGCAGCAGAATACTGCTTAAGATAAACAGAGTTTTGTCCGGGGTTAAAGCTTCTGACAAAATTATGAATTTTATGAGCAGGACAAAACTTGTTATGGAAAGAATGGTTAAAAACGAAAATTCCACCTGGTTTAAGCACACGAGACATTTCCACCATCAGACTTCTTATTTGTGCATCTGGTATATGCATAAACACACAGTTAGAAATCAGCAAGTCTATAGAATTCTCTTCTAAAGGTAATATCTCAGCAGAATTGCAAATCGGGTTAAATTCTGCACCTGGGAAAAAATCGTATTCTTGCTTACACTTGAGCAACCGGCGCAACAAAGGTTCAGAAATATCCATACCGTAATATCTCTGACATCTCAAGTTTTTCCCTTTGGAAAGATACAAAGGAATTCTACCATAACCACAACCAATCTCAAGAATAGACTCAACAGATTTGTTGTCGGGAAATTTATTCCAAGTGCCTCCGGGTTTTCCAGTCAAAAGAGTATAATCTTGTTTGATTGGCGATGCTTCCGTCGCTTGTTCAAGTTTTTGGGAGCCATAGTATGTCTTGCCGATTTTATCCCATCTTTGTTTTTGTGTAGAATTGTTCAACTGTTCGTAATCTTGAGGAAAATAAATACCATCCCGAAGCTGAAAATCATTCAGGCTAATTTTTTCATTTAGCGATTGACTCATGAGATTATTCCTCGTAAAAATCTAAATATGTTCTCTGTTATACTCGCAGTCTCATATTACCCGCAAGGTGAATCGGTCATGGGGAATAGGATAGAACACTGTATAGCTTAAGAATTTTTCTCATGACCAATCCCCTATTTCCTCAGTATTCTTAAAGTAATATGTAGTAAAGGCTCTTATGTCAGAAGCATCACAAGGAAAACGAGTCGTCGTGGTTGGTGCAGGTTGGGCTGGGTTAGGAGCAACCTACCATTTGGCCAAACAAGGTTACAATGTAACACTTCTCGAAGCAGGTTCTTACCCAGGAGGACTGGTTGCCGGATGGAAAACAGCCGTAGGACTTTCTGTCGAAGCTGGGATACATGGGTTTTGGTATCCTTACAAAAATATTTTTTCTTTGATCAATGAATTAGGGATAAGTCCTTTTACCACTTGGACTCGTTCATCACAATACTCTCCTGCCGGGTTGGAAGTTGAATCACCGATCTTTCAAGATTTGCCGCGACTGCCAACGCCTTTAGGAACTTTTCTCTACACGCAGTTTAAACGTTTACCATTAATTGACCGCCTCAGCGCCCTACCTCTACTTTACACTCTCATTGATTTTGATAATTCCGATGCAGCTTGGCGACGTTATGACTGTGTAACTGCCCGTGAATTGTTTAAAGATTTTGGTGTGTCTGCACGACTGTATCGCGAATCTTTTGAAGCAATGTTATTGGTGGGCTTGTTTGCCCCAGGAGAACAGTGTTCAGCTGCCGCTACCTTAGGGATGCTTTACTTTTTCATTCTGGCGCATCAACCTGATTTTGATGTAGTCTGGTGTCGCGGAACAGTAGGGGAGAAAATCTTTCGCCCTTGGATGGAACGTATTGAAAAAGCCGGGGCAAGAGTTCTCGCAAACCACCGAGTGACGGACTTGATTGTTGACAATTATTCCCTGGTAACAGGAGTTGTCTGTGGAGATGAAGTATTTGATGCAGATGCAGTGATTTTTGCCGTGGGGATCACTGCCATGAAAAAGATGATCTCAAGCAGCCCGAGTTTGCAAAGCCGTGAGGAATTTCGGAATTTGAGTAATTTGGGAGCGATCGACGTTTTAGCAACACGGCTGTGGTTTGACCGTAAAATTGATATTCCCCGTCCTTCTAACGCTTGTTTTGGATTTGATCCAACCACGGGATGGACTTTTTTCGATTTGAATGCACTGCATGACGAGTACTGCAATGAACCAGGGACAGTTGTGGAAGCTGATTTTTATCACGCGAATCAGTTTCTTCCTTTAGATGATGAAGAGATTGTGTCCAAAGTTCAGGGTTACTTAGCAAGTTGCGTGCCAGCAGTTCGTTTGGCAAAGGTTCTAAAGAGCAGCGTTATCCGTTTGCCTCAAGCCGTGTCTCACTTTGCACCTGGAAGCTATCGTTTTATGCTACCCGCAAAAACAAGTTTTAAGAATGTATTTATGAGCGGCGATTGGATAGTCAACCGCCACGGATCATGGTCACAGGAAAAAGCTTACGTGACTGGCTTAGAAGCCGCGAATTTGGTGATTTCCTCTTTGGGAGAAGGCACACCAGCAAACATTCTATCTGTGGAAGCAGATGAATCGCACATTCAAGTCGCAAGGGCAATCAATCGAACAGTTCGCCAATTAGGCAATTCTCACTTGCCTGATTTTTGGTTACCTTGACAATCCCATGCCTTCTAGTCATGGGATCTTGTTTTAAAATTGGGATAGGTAGTTTACTTTACTTCGCTAGGTGCAAATGCGGTGACCTTGCCTTTCTTGATTGCAACTACTAGATCATAAGTTGTACAGTAAGCGAAGGTGATATCGTTGGCTTTATTATAAAGGTTGACCACCATACCTGCACCACCAGGTTGAATGCCGATCGGCTCAAGGTCACCAAAGAAGAAACGACGCAACTGGTCACCACCACCAAACTGACCCTTGCTTTTAATTACCATGTCAATTTTCTTTTGCGTAGTCAAGCCAGTAGCATCTTTATCCTGTTTGACTTCTTGTGCAGATGCTTGAACAAGACTTGGATTTATAGCTTTGAGCGGAGCATCCCAAGTTGTAAACAGACCAAGCAGGGCAAAACTGGTGAGCAGTGAGGTCAATTTCATTTGTCACTCCTGATTTTTTCATTTCAACTATCTCGAGCATCTCATTAAGAACTGAAGCTCATCTGAAACTTAGACGTGATTTTTATGAATTTACCCTTATAAAAAGTTTATTACAAACTCAGCATTTTCTCAGTTAACTGTGGTATATCAAAGATGCGGTAAATAGGTGGTAAGTAGGAGACTCAATAAATCGATTGATAAGTTTCAACGTATTTTCCGAAAAACCTCAGCCTAAATTAATCACAGAAGCGTAGTATATTCAGCAGATACTTACATTGCGACAGTGTAACTAACTGTGACAGAATTAACAAGACAGCATCGCCTCATGCCAAGAATATCAGGACAAGCTTATCTGTGGCTAGCGGTCCTAATTTTTGGAGCCTCTGGCGCAATCACCCGGAAAGTAACGCAAATCGGTGCGCAACACTTAATAGATGGTCGAAATCCGATTTCTTTGTGTAATGTTTTGTTTGTGGGAAACCTGTGTGCCTTGATCTTGATGATCGCGATCTACTGGCGAAACTTTAACCTTGCTGCTTTAAAGCAACTATCCCGTAAGTATTGGTTTTATCTGATAGCAGTAGCAATTCTATCAGGAGCAATTTCTCCAAGTTTATCTTTTCAAGCATTGGCTTTGACTTCAGTAAACAATGTCGTTCTGATTGGACGGATAGATCCGCCCTTGACTCTGGCTTTGTCGGTTTGGTTATTAAGAGAACGGGTGAATTTTGGGCAAGTTGTGGGAGCACTCATTGCTTTTATTGGCGTTGTCCTAACTATTGTCCTTCAGCCTCCGAGAGAACATATGATGAATATGGGAGGAGCCTTCGGTCTAGGCGTTGGTGAGATCTTGGTGGCATTAGGCGCTGTGGCTTCATCTACTTCGACAATTCTTAACAAAAAACGTCTCTTGGAGATACCTGCTCATATAAGCGAACAAATCCCTTTAGGAGTTTATAATATCTTTCGTACAGCTCTTGGAACCGTGATATTTTTCTTCATTGCTCTTATTCTTTATGGCAAACACCATTTTATGGATGCATTTTCACCATTCCTTTGGCAATGGATGTTTTTGTATGCCTTTGTGATAGTAGTATTGGGTCAGCTATTCTGGGTTCGAGGCTTGAACACTTCCACAATCTCTGCTGCTTCTTCAGTTGGCTCATTTACGACCGTCATGGGCATGTTGGCTGCTTATTTGATTTTAGGTGAAGCGCCCACCTTGGCTCAATATGTTGGTGGCAGCGTGATTTTAGTTGGCATCTTTGTCAGCCAAATTAGTATCCGGCGTAAAAATGCTCGTGTTGCTATGAGTCACATGAGTTCTACTCAGGAAAAACAAGAAGTAGACGTTAGCGTTGGATTTAAAGGGGTATAAACGCACCCTATATCCAACAAACACCCATACCTTTTTGGCTACCCGCATGCCCGGAGTTTATATTTGAAATTTTAAAAGCCTTTTTCTATCGCATTATTTCTTCAACTTGGTATGAGATCGCTTTTAGTTATATTGTTCCTGGGAATCGCTGGGTAGGACCAAAGAAAATTCGGCAAGTGTCTGCTGAATTTGCCGCTACTCACTCGGTGAAGATTGAGATTCAACAAATCCTGATTGAAGGCGATCGCACTGTTGTCGGGTGGTTTTGGGAAGATACCGAGAAGGCCACCGGGCGACATCAAAAAGCTGAAGATGCGATCGCCCTTGGCGTTGGCGGAGCCATCGCTGTTGACTTTAAAGATGGTAAAATCAGTCGTTGGCGTGAATATATTGACAACATTATAGATGTCTTTTATACCATATTTTTCTTGGAAATATAGTGTATTCCTCTCTGCTGACCGCAGACATATTTTCGGAAAAAGGAGGTTGCGGCGAGGCTTCATGTAGATCCCGGATGAGAACACTCTAAAAAACTTGATGATTTTAGTACAAAGCAAGACTTTAAATAATAATTTTATTTTGTTATGATACCGTTTAGAGGCACGAAGTAGAGCTTGGAGCTTTAAGACTCCGCAATAAGCCCCCAAAAAGCTTGTACCAAGAATATAAGTGATGTTGAATGGCAGGTGACGGAACTCATATTTACCAGTAAAGAAACAAGAATGAGTTGTCAACGTCAGTGAAATTTAAGTAAACGATTAACGCCATTTTCAACCTCATCCATGAGATTTGCATTTGGCGGGAACTGTTGAGCGCGTTTTACGGACAAATAATATTATACAAATACTTCCGTCGTTGGCAATGGACTAGTATGTGGTCAATTAACCTTAGCCTCCAGCAGCCGTTACGTGTCAAAGTAGGGAGAAGTCCTACCCCGATAGTAGCAATTGTGGATAACTACTCTTTTAAAGCGACAGAAAAAAGGCGAGGACTATAGCTTTCATGACGCTGAAATTGTTTAATGTTTTTAATTGTCCACACTTAATGCCTGTAGCCGTACATCAGCAAAGTGTTGGAGACAGGAGCGACTGGAGAGCAAGGTTGGTGAATCAGAGGAGTGCCATAAATGAATTTAACTAGAGATGCCTTGGAAGTCTTAAAAGAAACTAGCAGGACTTTTTACATACCAATTATTCGTTTACCGCTTGGTTTACAAGAGGCTGTGACATCAGCCTACCTCTGTATGCGAGCGATCGATCAAATTGAAGATCATCCAGAACTGGATAACTTAACTAAGGCAAAACTGTTGCGATCAGTTAGCTGGACACTACAAGCAGGGGTTGATGGCTTTGCCATTGATGCCTTCTCTTCGGAATTTGGCATTTACCACAATCTGTTAGAGGAGGTGACTCTTCGCATCAGAGAATGGACGCTATTAGCACCTGCGAGTATTGCACCACGGATTTGGGATTCCACTGCGGCAATGGCAGATCGAATGGCTTACTGGGCAGAAATTAACTGGCAAATTCATACAGAGTCCGATCTGGATCGTTATACTTTCAGCGTTGCCAGTGCAGTTGGTTTGTTGCTCTCAGATTTATGGGCTTGGTACGATGGTACGCAAACGAACCGTACCCACGCTATTGGTTTTGGTAGAGCTTTACAGGCGGTGAATATCCTCCGCAATCACACTGAAGATTTAGGGCGTGGAGTCAACTTCTTCCCCTATGGTTGGAGTGTGGAAAATATGCAAAAATATGCTCGTCGCAATTTAGCGCTGGCAGATGCCTATACTAATGCTCTCCCTGTCGGTCCGGCATTGGATTTCTGCCAAATTCTAGTGACCTTAGCTCATGGTACGACGAACGTCCTTGCTGAGGGTAAAGAAAAACTCACCCGCAGTGATGTTCTCGCACTCATTGAGCAAGTGACTAATCTGAGCAAGTAGCATATAACCCATTCCACTACTACAGCGATAAGGACACGTACAGAATTTATGATGAAGACTTTGCTGCTGAATCCACCTTCTTTTGAAGGATTTGATGGGGGGGCTAGCTCTCGCTGGCCAGCAACACGCGAAATAGAATCGTACTGGTATCCTGTCTGGCTGGCGTATCCCGCAGCAATGATACCCGAAAGTCGGCTCTTAGATGCTCCTCCCCACGGCATTTCGCCTCAGGAAACAATCGAAATTGCGATGGATTACGACTTTGTCGTTCTCTTCACCAGTACACCTGGATTTCTCAGTGATGTGCATTTGGCAGAGCTTATGAAAGCAGCAAAGCCTTCGTTGAAAATAGCATTTGTCGGGCCTCATGTGACAACGCTCCCAGAAGAAAGCTTGATGGCAAGTGAGGCGATAGACTTTGTTACCCATAAAGAGTTTGATTACTCTGTGACTGAGTTTGCTGATGGCAAGCCCTTAGAAGAAATTAAGGGCGTCAGCTTCCGGAAAAATGGTCAGATCGTTCACACAGAACGACGTCCGCAAATTGAAAATCTAGATGCCCTACCTTGGGCTAC
>CAZZVG010000058.1:0-12536 GCA_964657295.1 Iningainema sp.
CAACAGTCGTAAGTTAAACCCCCAGTGTTTATTTTCCAGGCAGGCACTAGGGGCAACAAACAGCGACCAATATGCCTGCATCCTAAAAACCTCCTGATTTGGCGTAAAGTTCGGCAACTATCTCTTCAATTGGTGGATTTTCTACAAAAAGGTCTTCGACTTCGTGTTTTGATGTTACCTGGCTAATCAGGGATGCAACATCCGTTTTTGTTGGGTCAAAGGCAAGTGTAACGGTGTGACTTTCCTGAGAAACTATAGTAACCCCTTCTTTCTCAAATAAAAAATCATCATTTTTCAGGTGTATTCTTAAATACCGACGCGAGGAAACTTGGGAACGCAGCTTTGTCAGAGAACCATCACAAAGAATCTCACCCCCACCAATAATAATGACGCGATCGCACAATGCCTCAATGTCATCCATATCGTGGGTAGTCAGGATGGTGGTGACATTATGAGTTTTATTGAGATCTTTAATAAATTTTCTGACGGCAAGCTTGGAAACTGCATCAAGTCCAATGGTGGGTTCATCCAGAAAAAGAATCTCAGGTGTGTGTAGCATTGCTGCGGCAAAGTCACATCGCATTCTTTGTCCAAGGCTTAATTGTCTGACAGGGGTAGAGAGAAAATCACAGAGATCAAGCAAATCAATCATTTCTTCGCATGTCTTGCGATACTTTGACTGGGGAACGCGATAAATATCCCGCAGTAAATCAAAAGACTCTATGACTGGTAAGTCCCACCATAGTTGCGTTCTTTGACCAAATACGACACCAATACGACTCACATGCTGGATTCTATCTTTCCAAGGTGTGCGATCGCCAATAATACATTTCCCACCTGAAGGCACCAAGATCCCACTTAAAATCTTAATGGTGGTCGATTTACCAGCACCATTTGGACCGATATAGCCTACAAGTTCTCCCTGTTCTATCGAGAAAGATACTCTTTTGAGTGCATGGACAATTCTTGTTTTTCGCTGTAAGAGTCCACGTATTGAACCGAAAATCCCAGAGGAGCGTTCAGACACAAAGAAAGTTTTTCTGAGGTCTTCGACTTGAATGTGAGACATATATTAAGTAAGTTGGCGTGAATAAACACAACTTTACATTAGGTATTCATGTATAGCGGTTCGGGAGTATATCTATTGAAGAAACTCGGTGTTGAGTTCTAACTTCTCTCCCAGCCACAGAGCATGTTCTGTATGGTCTTTGAGATCATTCCCTGTCTCAGGGTGGACAAGAATATCCAACTCCTCACGATTCAGCATCAACCAGGGAACAACTGTGCTAAACTGTTCTGGAGAGAATGCAACTTGATACATCGATTTTGGGTGTGGACCAATGGGTTTGTCATGCCAACGTCCAAGTCGCACGTCAAAATCTTCTAACCCGGAGCGTACACGCGCAGCAGTTTCACGAGTTGCGGGATCGAAATAAACATGAGCGTGAAAACCCTTGATTTTAAAAGTACTTTCTTTCATCGCTCTCAACTCCACTTTTTGGTCTAAAAGGCATTTAAACTATATCAAAACTTTTAACTACCTCAAACCCTTCCGAGTCTGATGAATGATTGCCAGGTCGAAAGCTAAAGAGTGTTTGCATACCTGCAACCTGGGCAGCCTTTAGCTCCATTGTTACATCTGAAATAAACAAAATGCGAGCAGCCGAAACACCAATATTTTGAGCAATTTTACGATAACTATCGGTAACTTTTTTCGCTCCTATTTCAGTATCAAAATAACCGCTTAAGAAGCCTGTTAAATCTCCTATTTCTGTATACCGAAATAGAAGCTGTTGCGCCTGTATGCTTCCTGATGAAAAGATAAATAACTGCTTGCCTGCTCTTGTCCAACGTTCAAAGGCTGGTTGAACATCACTGAAGATGTGCGATCGCAACGTGCCATCCCGATAACCTTGCTCCCAAATCTTGCCTTGCAACGATTTGAGTCCTGTAGATTTGCGATCAAGTTCAATCAAGTAGCGAATGTAAGGAACTGCCCCAGTCTGGGAATTCTCGTTCCACTCTGGCACAGAAATACATGAAGTGCGATCAGCTTCATGTTCAAGCCGTAAAAGTTTCAAATCGGCTTGCACTGCCGGTTCAAGATGATGGGTTTGGAGAAATGCATCTACATGGCTTTTGGCAAAGGGAAACAACACGCCAAAAACATATTCAACTGGGGTTGTCGTACCTTCAATGTCTAACAGAATCGCATCCGCGCGATCGCTCAAGTACTTACTCATAATCGCAATTAGCTAATAAATAAGCAATACTGCACCAGTAAAAGGACGGTTTTGACTGTCATGGTACTTTTTAAGTATAAAAGTTGCTCTGTCAATCTATCCATCTTTATTTCCTTTTTTACGATCCCGGACGCAGTCGATTTCGTACAAATGACAAGCTAACCTTGAATCTTTCCTTCGCTTCCCACGCTGAAATCACACTTTGGGACGCAAATCCCCGCTGGTAAGATATTGGCATCGAATTCAACAATTACATCATGTCTAGGGTACCGTAGTTTGTGGTTCAATGACAGAATGGTGCCCATTCCTTCTCTGTATGTGAGGATAGCGCTGAACGTCACCGTCATTCGTACAAGCTTTCGCAAATCATGTCAAAACTTTTCCGGAATGCTTTAAAACCAATTATCATGTCGCTAAGTGCTACTTTGTTCTCAGCTAACGCTGCCTTAGCAGAGTTCCAAAAGACTATTAAACCAATTGCTCAGTTAACATCTGTCGAAGATCTTTTACAGGTGCAACCTACAGCACTTAATACTGCTGACAAATTGACTACGGCACATGTTTCAAGCCAAGAAACCTGTCCAACGCAGTGCTTTTCCAATACAAGTGTTCTTCAGCCCAATGCTCAGCTGATATCTCAGGAAGAAACTCAAGGAACACCTGCAGCGCCAGTAGATCAGCAGTCTAAGCCTAAAAAACGCAAAGCACCTGGTTATAGCAACTATATTGGCATTGGTGGAGACATTGGTTTAAGTGGTGACAAGACTGCTTTGGGAAGTGGTGGTTTGGCAATCTTCAGTAAAACCAGAATTACCGATAACTTGTCTTTGCATAGTACAAATGTAGTATTCGGTAGCCGCACTGCCATCTCGACAAATGCCCTAACTTTTGGTGTTCCCATTAGGAATCAGTCCTCTGGACAAGTCATTGCTTTTCCGTTTATTGGTGGCGGTGTGCTTATAAAGGGTAGTTTTAACATCAATGGGTTGGTTGTTGGTGGCGTAGATGTTCCTGTATCGCAAAACTTGACAGCAACAACTCAACTACATGTAGGGTTTCCAGATGGTAATACTGAAGTGGGACTCCAATTTGGTATTGGCTACAACTTCAGCTTATTCTAACCAAGTCAAGTCAATAGGTTTTTAATCGCATTCCTGATCTGAAAATAATCTAATTTCCATGATGCACATCATCTGAAATTAAATAGGGGTAAACAAAAAGAATTAATTTTTCCAATTCAAATCACATATTACAATTTCTCCCTGATTCTTGTCGAAAATATTATTTATTATCTAAAGTTTTAGATCCCCGACAACTTTTACGAAGTCAGGTCTCTCGTTTTTCACGAATGATTTAGGACTGCTATACACATTTTGTAAGGGCGAACAGCCGGAGGCCCCTGAAAAGTGCTTTGCACCCAAACTGTTATCGCTGCTAGGTTTCGCTGGTTTAAGCCGATTAATTCACCAGTGACGCGATAGAACACCTATCTCTATCTTGTATTGCTGGTGTTGCGTCTGCAAGTTGACGAATTGCTGCTTTTAAGAGTTGTCGGTTATCTTGTGTAAATCCAGCCTGGGCGAGAAACTTTGATTTATCGTCTTGTTCTCTGACATCACTAATGGGTGCGAGTTGAGAAACCCCTTTTGCACCTGATCGCCTCACAATTTAGACTGAAGTTGCCGTTCTTCAAACTGACGTGGCTCATCCTGCCAAAGGCTAATTGCATCATATAACCCAGGAGCCATCAGAAATACCTGCACCCACAGAATATTGAACCACCAATAAAGTCCCTGAATTATGTTGTCTTTACCAAACACAAACTCAGTCGCTGCATACAGTAGAAAGGAAATTACTAGGCTGGCAATAGATGCCACAATGCCTTTCGTTGGTTGGGATAACTCTGTGAAGGGCCACATATTGAATTGCCAAACAAATCCTAAACCAACAGTTGTCCAAACAGCTGCAAACGTTGGCCCTGTCGTTGTTGTGAACAAATCCATTCCCACCTGTTTCAAGAACAATTCCATAATCAAAGTGAGCAATAAGATAACACCTGTGTGGAGTAACCCTAAACGTGGCATCCCCAGCCCAACTTTGTCGAGCGGCCAACGTTCAAAGAAACTGCCGAACACTGTCGAACAAGGATACCAATACCAAGGGATATAAAAAGGTTGAAGTCCCCACATTTGTGGTAAAAATGTAAGTGCAGGGGCAATAAAGAACACGGCAAAAAAGATATTGAGAAAACCGCTCACAGGATGCCAGTCCCGTACTTGATCGTTGGTAACAATTGTGTTGTCAAAGAAGAACAGACTGACGGCTGCTGTTATAATTGCTGTTTGTCCCCACAAGCCAATAGGTGTATCAACGAGAGTTGCTTTTGCAGAGATAAATTTCCAAGCTTCTCCAGTTATGTAAACGAGCGCCAACAGCACTACTAAATTCACTGTTCCTCGTCCAAATCGCGTAGAGGAAAAACGAGAACCTGGATAGCCATTGAGAGAAAAACCCAGATGCCACCACCAGACGAAGCATATAGTGATGTAAGTCAACTTTGTTGACACGTTGATCTGAATAATTTGACCAAAGATGAGTTCAAAAATATAGCTAATAACAGCAATTATAGCAATAAAAAGCAGTCCTTTAAATGGCTGACTTTTCCAAATACTCCGCCTCTGGTTTGGATTTGCAACGCTCATAGTATCAACTTAAATAATGTTGAGTAATGTTGGATTGATCGGGGGTAAAGTATTCTGGTAAATATTACTTCTGAATGCTTTACCCCAGTAGAGAATGCAACAATTACAGCCAAGGATGGCGTGGAGGGTAGACACCATTGAGGAAGTAGTTTCCAACAGCGTAGTACTTCCAACGCACGGGATCGTGGAGTGTGTGAGCGCGAGCATTTCGCCAGTGGCGATCGTAGTTGAATTGTTGTAATGTGGACTTAGTACCTGCTAGTTCAAACAACTTGTTGGTAGCGAGTAGTGATGCTTCAGTGGCTAAGGCTTTGGCTTCAGCGACTGCAATCGATGCTTCAACGACTTTGGGTTCTTCTAAACCTGACTCGTTAGCGATGTCGATAAACTCACCAGCACGTCGCAGCAATGCTTCAGCAGCGTGAACTTGAATTTGTACATTGCCTAAGTTATACAGCGTCAGCGGATCTTCGTATCCTTTTTCTAAATTGCTGTCAACCCAAGGGCGGGTATGGTTGCGGACAAAATAGATGGTGTCACGAACTGCGGCTTTGGCAATCCCTACGTCTACGGCAGCTTGGATGATTTGGGCGATCGCACCCATTGGTGTTGCCCGCTCAAAGGCTAAGTAGTGCGGAATGACGTGTTCTACCTTAACTTTCACATTTTCAATAATGCTAGTGCCGCTAGCAGTGGTACGCTGTCCGAAGCTTGTCCAGTCATCAAGTAGGGTTAGTCCTTCAACATCCCGTTCGATAAATGCCACAACCGTCTTCCCCTCTTCATTGCTGGCAATGACGGGAACCCAATCTGCCAGTAGTGCCCCAGCAGAGTAGTATTTGCGTCCGTTGAGTACGAAGTCAGATCCAGATGGCAAGAGCTTTGTCTGCACATCAGTGACAGACTTCGTGCCAACTTCCGAGAAGGCGTTGCCAAAGCGCTTACCTTGTAAAACCAAATCAAAGAAGAACTTTTTTTGCTCATCTGTGCCATCCAATCGGACTGCTTCCACCATGTAGAGGTGGTTTTGGGGAATTTGACCGAGGCTAGAGTCGGCTTCGGCGATGATTTTAACGACTTCTGCCAGGGTAACATTCGATACAAAAGCACCGCCATACTCTTTCGGGACTGTAATCCCCCACAATCCACTCTGGGAGAACTTTTGCACTTCCTGTGCCGGTAAACGTCGCTTTTGATCGCGCTCTGAGTCGCCCTTGACAAACTCAGCTGCTAGTTCGTGGGCGATGGCGATCGCCTCTTGATCGTCCCGAATTATATATGCCTTTTGTTCAGTATTAATTACTGATGTCATGGTGAAACTCCTTAGTTGTGCTATCAGACAACGCGAAACATTTGATCCAATGAATTTGTTATTTGCGCCTACCCTTCTCCAGTCGGAGACGCTGCGCGTAGCTTGCTTCCCCGAAGGGGTACGGGAAAGACTTCTCCTCACGGAGATGCTACGCGAACGTCGAATGCGTGACACAAAAAAGACATAGTTCATTTACCCTAATTGCTGTCATCTACACCGCAATCAACTCATCAGCTGTACGACGATAGGCTTCAAGTTCGCGCACAATCGGTATTACTGTCTTACCAAATGCTGGGAGATCGTCTGTGTAGTGTAAGAAGCCGCCAAGAATTAAATCAACTCCCGCTTCATAAAACTGGCGAATCTTCTCAGCCACCCCATCCTTCGTGCCAATCAAGCCTGAGCGGAAGCCATCGTTGTACTGCACCAAGTCTTCAAAATTTGAATTCGCCCACATTCCCTGACGCTCACGAGTAGACGCTCCCGCCTGTTTCACCGCATCGCCAAATCCTTTCACCGCTTCTACATCGGCTTGGGCAATAATATCGCGCAAGACTTCATGAGCTTCTGCTTCAGTATCTCGCACGATGATAAAAGAATTCAGCCCAAACTTAATTTTGCGTCCTTCTTGACGAGCTAATGCAGACACTTCTTCAATCTGCTCTCGCACCCCTTCTATCGTGTTACCATTCATGAAATACCAATCAGAAACGCGAGCCGCCATGCGCCGCGCTGCCTTGGAGTTACCACCCTGGAATATCTCCGGGTGTGGATTCTGATTAATGGGTTTAGGCTTCACCCAACCGCCGTTAATGCGGTAAAAGTCGCCCTTAAAGTGAAACTCATCCTCAGTCCACAAACCCTTGAGAACGCGGATAAATTCCTCTGAACGACGATAGCGTTCGTCATGGTCTAACCAATGTTCACCATATATAGTAAATTCATCTTTGAACCAACCGCTAACTACATTCAGCGCAAACCGTCCGTTAGAGAGAAAATCAATGCTGGAACCGATTTTGGCAACGACTCCCGGATGCCACAGTCCAGGGTGAACCGCCGCAATTAACTTCAATTTCTTGGTGACTGGAGCCAGGGCTGACACGATTGTAAGTGCCTCTAGCTGGTACTCAGCGCCATAGCTGGCAATGAATCTAGCTTGTGCTAAAGCATATTCAAACCCAACTTCTTCCGCCGTCTGAGCTAGTTGAGCATTATATTCGTAAGTCCAATCTGTCCGTTGGGGAATTTTACTAACAACTAACCCCCCACTCACGTTTGGAATCCAGTATGCGAACTTAATATCCACCATAATTTGTGTCTATGTAATTGAAGCTGCTTAGTCATCTGTCTAACTTTGCTGTTAAATGGGACTTAACAGTTTAGACAAAACCTGATGGGGCAACATTTTGGTCAAAATTGTTTTTCATGAGATTGGCTGGAAATTACTTTGAGCTTGAGAACAGGCGATCGCTGTTCTTGTACGATAATCTTCTGCAATATTACTGGGCTACCGTAGATTGTATAAACACAACTATATCACAGTAATTCCCTGGATGTCGTGACTCGAGATACTTAAAACCAACTTCTCTATTCCAAAATGGAATACAACATATTTTTGCATGGTGTTTAACAAACGGTTAAAATGTGAAGGTTGTTCTAATCGTGCCAATCACCGCATCCTGATTGTTCTCGTTTTGACCAGGAGCAGTTATCCAAATTACGCCCGGGGTGATGGCAATGTTATCTGTGAGCCTATACTTATAAAAGCCTTCAACGTGCAGCGATAAATCGTTAGCGGGTGCTGGGTTTCCTCCCCGATAAGGTTCTGCACCCAAGACAAGACCACCAAGGTTCCCTTGCTTACCTAAATCTGGGAATGCTAGTTCCAGAGCATAATACCAAATATCTGCGCTACCACTACCTGCCAGATTCTTGGCGTTAGTGTAGCCAAAGAACCCATTCACGGCAAATCGAGGACTAAATTTGTAGAAAGCTTCTATTCCATAGGAGTTGGTAATCGTCCGCGTAAATGGAGTATTAGCTTGATCTGTCCCGATAAGTGTAAAACCACTACCCAAGTCAAATATTCCTCCCCGATTTTGGTAAGCATTTACATAAGTCAAACCAATGCCAGAGTTCTTGTTGGGGTTCCATGCTAGTTGTCCAAATGCGCTATATTGACCATGAAAGAAACCGCTATCAGGCTGAGGATTGGCATGATCTCCTGCTAAGTAACCCAAGCTCAATACCAATTTGTCACTGATTCGATAATTGATTCCTCCACCTGCACCACCACCAATACGGTAGATAGGACTAGAGGAAGCAAATTCTGTTAAAGCACGACCACCTCCTGTGGCACTATCGAGATAAGGACTCAGAGTAGGAACATAATCAAAAAATACTCCGTTCACGGCTCCTATGTAAGCATCGATTTTGCTGCCAATTGGGAAGTAGTAAGAGAGCCAATCTACGGATAATGTGTTGTTACTAGGAGCAAGATTGAAAGTTTGCAAACCTTCTGCTGTACCATTAGGAAGGTGCAAAATGGTAGTGTTTCCAGTACTGAGACGAGTATTTAGAGTGTCTTTACCTGTAAAGCTAGTTTGGAAAACGAGGCGAACTCTATCTTGAACAACTGTGTTATTACCATTAACTGAGCCTTGGAAGGCATTCGTAATCACAAAGATTGCTTCCGCAGAAAGCTTTGTAGTTACTGAAAACTGATTTGCTTGGAGTTCAGCCGTGTGAGATTCTAAAGTATCAACACGACCTCTCAGTGTTGTGAGTTCTGTAGCAAATTCTTTTTGCAGCCTTTGTAAGCTGCCTAAGTCTTCTTTAGTAATTAGATCGGATGTACCTGTGGCAATTAATTCGTTGATACGAGATATACAGGCGTTTAAGCCTGCTGCAAATTCATCACGAGTGATGGCGCGATCGCCAAGGTAGGTACTTTTTGGATACCCAGCAATACATCCATACCGCTCAACTAAAGACTGGAGTGCTTGAAATGCCCAGTCTTTTGGCTGTACATCTGAAAGTTGAGATACAGAATTTACCTGAGACATGACATCATTGTCATTGTCATTAAAGCTATTTGACTCTAGAACAATTGCAGTATTAGCAAGCTTTGGGGAAGTTATAGTTCTTTGAAGTGTAGTTACAGCAGCTAAACTACTGTCCAGGGCATCAACTACTATGGTTGCTAACAAAGTAGCTCCCAGAATTGCTGATTTGAACAATAAACGATATGGCATATCCTGCACTTTTGAATATTTTTGGTATAAAAAATTAGGCAAGTTAAATTGGCAAGCTCTGATTTTTGCTCTGAGCGCAAACTTTTGCCAGAACTATTACCAAGAGATTTGAAGGCTTTGGATCGGCAGATGAGTGCTGATCAAACTATTAACACTCTACGGAGATACCGTATAATTATGTGTAGAAATGTAGCACTGCAACGTTTGAGGATGTAGTGACGCTATATACCTAAATCCAGTTTCTCTATTCCAAATCGTAATAGACAACTATTTTTTATGTATAATGCGAAACTATAGATAGCCGAAACAACGTGATAGGATGGGAGAAAAAGACGGTAAATCTATACAACTACTGTTGAATTTATTCAATACCTGTCCGCAAAGGACATTGGAAGAACAGCTATGCCACTTCAGTTTGGAATTTGGTCACCAGTTTGTGGTGGATGGTTAAGAGTTCTCAACCATGAGGCTAATCTGTCTACTCAAGACTTAGTAAAGCTGGCAGTTCAGGCAGATGAGTTAGGCTATCACTTCTATTACATCCCCGAACATTACCTGAATGCCATTCATGGACCCAATTATGATGTTACTGATGCCTGGATTACCGCAGCAGTAGCAAGTTTAAACACTCTTCACATCAAAATTGTGGCGGCTGTACAACCTGGGTTTAAATTGCCTGCTGTGGTAGCGAAGTTGAGTGCAAACATTCAAAATCAACTCAGTAGCGGTAGATTTGCTTTGAGTGGTATTGCTGGGTGGTGGAAATTAGAAGTAGAAAGCTATGGAGATGTCTGGCTATCTCATAGTGAACGATATGCTCGATTAGAAGAATATCTCGATGTTATCAAGGGACTATGGACAGTCGAAGCCTTTGATTACGTCGGTAAATACTACAAGATTAGAGGTGGCATTCTGGTAGATAAGCCAGCATCAACACCACCTATTTTCATTGCTGGTGAATCAGAACGCGCCATTGATTTGGCTGCACGGAAGGGAAATTATCTGTTCATCAATGCCGACGATCTGGAAAAAACGGCGGCACTAGTACAGAAAGTTAAGCGAAGAGCTAGCGATCGCTATCTCCGTAATATCAAAGTAGCAATGAGTGCGTTTGCGATCGTTCGAGAAGATACAGCCCAAGCTGAAGCCAGATTAGAAGCAATTTATCGCTCTGTAGATCAAAAGCAAATTAACTACTTTCAAGAGCAAATCGACCCTAATGTAGTTGCTCACAACAAACTAGATATCGGTCAAACCATCGAAGCCAACTTGGGTTTGTCTGCTCAACTCGTTGGCGATCGTCATACTGTTATTAAGCGTCTTAAAGAATATGAAGCCGTTGGCGTTGACTTAGTAATACTCAAGTTTGAATCCATGCTAGAAGACACCATTCGCTTCCATGAACTAGTCATTTCAGAATACGCCCAGCAGAACAACTTAATTACGCTTTAATTAAAAACATTGATATATCTAATATGAATAAGATCAAGCTTGAAGATATTACCCTAAATCACATCAAAATTTTAAACACAGTAGATGACTGTGGCAGCTTCTCTAAAGCAGCGCAAAAACTGGGGTATAGTCAAGCATTGATTAGCAAAAAGGTTAAACAAGCAGAGGATTATTTTGGGGTAACCCTGTTGAATCGCTCTCCCGGCTCTATATGTTTCACTAGTAAAGGTAAGAAACTGATTTCCCAGACACTGAATGTGGTGGAAACAATAGAAAATTTGCGGGAAGAATTTCAGGCAACATTTAGCACTGATGGCGAAGATTTGATTTTAGGGGCTACTCATTTAATTTTAGATGTCTGGTTCAAAGAATATTTGCAGCGATTTCAGCTTTGTTTTACAGGGAGAAATATTAAAAAAAATGCTGTTAAAAATAACAGATTTTTCTCAAATTCTCAACTCCTAGAGATGGATATATTACTCAACACTTGTTCCGCATATAAAGAAAAACACCACTGTACTAGGCTCACCACTCATAAAATACTACTTGTCGCATTTGGTGCAAATAAAAATCTTAATGAGCACAGTTTAATTAGCATAAATAATTCTGAATTCTGATCTACTGAACCAAAAATATGCGGAACAACCACACCTAAATGGTGGTAGGAGAAGATATGAGCAATCGAACTATCAACTTTAGCAAACTCGCGGATAACTTTTAAAGTAACGATCCAATTTTGCCCTAAACCGCCATACTCTCTGGGTATGATAAGTTTGAGCAGGTTGCTTTCACGCAAGCGATCGCGTTCTTGTTTTGGTGTTCCGCCTTTAGCATCTCGCTCCACTGCTGTCTTGTGCAAATTCCTCAGCTAAAGATTTAGCTAGAACAAGATAATTTTCCGATTCTTTGGTTTCGACTAATTGCATTTGTTAGCTACTACTATATCTAAAATTGCATAGCGTGAAGATTTGACAGGTTTGTGCCGCTAGTACAGCATGTCAAATATTAACCACACAACGAAATCCAATATGACACGTTGAGGTATCTACTGTTTCTGGATGACGCGCTGCAGGTCGATAACGCTGACAGTAGTTGATAGCACAGAGAAAGGAACCACCTTTAAGAACTTTCCGAGGTATTCGAGACGGTATATTTAGATCAAAGCTCTCTTCAAGAGTTCCACCTCTGGGGTTGACCGGGATACAGCAAGATTTCGTCTTGTTTTCCGGGTGATAGTCTCGATACCAGTCAGATGTCCATTCCCAAACGTTACCGACCATATCGTATAAACCATAACCATTTGGAGGGTAAGAGCCGACTGGTTCTGGTTTAGGAGGGTGTGGCTTCAGGTATCCTGTGGGGAAATTACCTTCCCAAATGTTAGCCATTCGCTTGCCCTTAGGAGCAAATTCATTACCCCAGGTATAGACAGCACCATCCAAGCCGCCACGAGCAGCAAATTCCCACTGTGCCTCGGTTGGCAGCGATCTACCTGCCCAAGTTGCGTAAGCAAGAGCATCTTCATAGGCAATATGCACAACGGGAGAATTTTCTCGTCCCTTGATAGAACTTC